>CBIGXK010000330.1:0-4491 GCA_966193805.1 uncultured bacterium
CGGTCGCTTCGCAAACTTGTAGTTGACCGCAGTAAAAGTCCTAACGGCGAGATCAGGGAAGGGAGGGAGAAACAAGAAGTAAATGTTATTGGCAGCGGAAACGAAATCAGGTTCGAAATACTCGTTGACAATTCATCGCTTGAAATATTTGTGAACGATGGGGAAGAAGTTTTGACAACATTAGTGTTCCCCGGTGAAGGAGCATCAGGGTTGTCTTTATTTGCGAGCGGTGGTCAGGCGAACGTTGAAGAGCTGAAGGTTTGGGATATGTCGTCGCTCAAACCTTCAGCATTGTAATCAGTTGGCCATCAAAACCGTTGAATCCAGCGAAGGCCCGGCGTAACGCCTTTAAAGAAATTATTGAAATAGATGACAGGGGCTATTTTAGTTTTCCCTTCGAACAGGGAGAGCCTGCCGGCGCCGAACCGCCAGGTGTTTTCCTCAAAATATTCACCGCTTCTATGGATAAGGTATCCGAGGTTAACAATCGTTTCGAATTGCGCCGTCTTTCTCGGGTCCTTATCCCTGATCATTCCCTGCGACAGTGTTAATGAGAGGAAATCGTTGCGGTAGGTGCGCAGCTTGCCTTCGGCGGTCCGGTCAAAGAAGAAATGGGGCTCCCAACCCACGTGAAATTCGCGTTTGTAAAATCCATGACTGCTGATGATGAGCCCCAAAGAAAGCGTGAAGGAAGGAACGAAATACGCCTTGTAGTTTTGCACGTTTACCGATGCCGTTCCCTGCAGGAAGTCATCGCCTGCCGCAAATCCATGCGGATGATTTGCAGTAATCTCCGGGTCTGCATTCAGCTTGTAATTGTTCTGAGAAATAAATGACCAGCGACCGCCGTAGTTTTTGCGAAGGACCTTAAGCTTTTCATTCAACCCGGTGCCTATGAAATCCTGCAGGTCGTTCACGTCGTTCACAAAGAAACTGAGCCGGTAATTCCTGGACGCGTTGAACGGTTTCCGCAAAGTATAGTCGGCAACAAAATATACGGTGCCGCTGAAATTTACGGTGTCCTGTTCCAGCTTTAAAGCTGCGGGCTCGCCCCCGGTGATGGCGTAGCTGAGGCCTTTTGGAGCAAATTGTTGGATGCGCATCTTTTTGACGCCTGAAGTGTCTATCCGGTAATCAATTCGCTTGGAAGTGAGCTCATCCGACAGCGAATCTTTAAATGGCGTAATATCGGCAATGAACACACGAAGCAGGGAGTCGACATTGAGTACATAGCTGAGGTCCTCGATTTCCGTCAGTTCAATTTGCATTTTGTTTCCTTTGCCAAGATCAATTAAGAATTTTCTATGCGCGAAATCGTCTGACAGCTCGAACGTCTTTTCTGTGTTCGTTTTGTTTTGCGCAAAGGTTACCTGGCTGAAGGCTGCGCACAGCATCAGCAAACAAATGATCTGCTTCATTAAGTTATGTTTTAGTTGGAGGGAGTAAGTCTTATTTTAATTATGTTTTCGGAAGAGCCGTTGTTCACATAGGCCCTGGCAATGTTTTCATTGTTCGCATTAATAGGCCTTATCCTTCCTTTTTTTGCGATCAGTTCCGGCGGCGCACTGGTGGTCATCAACTCATTGATATGCACCACCCGCAGTTTTTTCTTTACCGGCGCTGATGCAACGTTGTTCTGAGCTGCCGCAGGCGTGTCGGGTACATCGATGATAACGGGCGCTTCGACAGGATAAATTTCCTGTTGAACAATTGCCGGTCGTTTTTCAATTTTAGGGAGGCGGGGAGTTTTAAGATGAACGGGTTTCCTGTTTTCCAAAACTACCGGTGTTTTATCGGCTTTAAGCCGTGGCGGCGGTGGCGTTTTGATGGCGATTGAAGAAGATGAATCGGATTTTTTTATTGCCGGCATATCACTGTTCGTATAACTCTCCGTTGGCTTGTCGTGAACCATCAAGGTGAGGAAGGCGAGGGTCACGCAAGCTGCTGCGGCATACCAGCCTATCCTTTTTCTGTTCTTCTTTTTAGTGCCGAGCTTGTCGTGCAGCTTTTCCCAACTGGCCGATAAACTAACCGGCGAATCGGCCGGAAGTTCGTCAAGCTGGCCCAGCCGCTGTTTCCAGTCTGGTTGATTATTTGGAATTTCTTTTTGCATAGTCCGATTCATTTTGCATCAGCATTTTTTGAAGGGCCGCTTTTGCCTTACTCAGTTGTGATTTAGAGGTGCCTTCCGATATACCCAGCAGTTCCGCGATTTCGCGATGGTTCATGCCTTCTATTTCATAGAGGTTGAACACGGTGCGATAGCCTGCCGGCAGTTGAACGATGAGGTTAAAGATTTCGGCGGCGGTCATTCTGTTCAACCCGTCTTCTTCTAGGTGCACATCTTCCGGCATACTGTCTGAAACCAGCATAAACACGTTCTTCCTGCGCATGAACATCAGGCACTCATTGATCATGATCTTTTTGAGCCATCCGAACAGCGCAGCCTCTCCCTGGTAATCGAAGCTGTCGAGTTTTGTAAAGAACTTGCAGAAACCGTCGAGCATCAGCTCTTCTGCATCTTCGACGCTTTTCACGTATCGCCTGCAAATGATCAGCATCTTCGCCGCCCATTGGTCAAAAATGCATTTTTGTGCGGCCGCGCTTCCCTGTTTCGCCTCTTTTACCAGATAAGATGTGTCCATGTATGAGCTGATAGCTGTATAAATGCAATAATACACCGTTTGGTTGCCCGGTTTATTTCAAAAGCCGAAAAGTGAACAGTTGTATCAAAACTGAACATCCGCTCACGCGGCTTTTTCATGTAAATGCGTGATTATGAGTGGCTAATCTTTATGGCACTTCTCTTGGAAAATAAGAATCGAATCATCTATCTATCAATGATCAGCAACTTTTTTAAAATCGCCTGGCGCAACCTGCTAAAGGAACGCCAGTTTGCACTGTTGAATCTTATCGGCCTGTCGGCAGGACTGGCAAGCGCCTTTTTTATCTGGCTATGGGTGAATGACGAGTTGAAGGTGGATAAGTACAACGAAAAGGACAAGCAGCTTTACCAGGTGATGTCGAACCTGGAATCGAACGGTGGAATCATCACCATCGAAGGTACGCCAGGCATCCTGGCAACGACGTTAAAAGCGGCGCTACCCGAAATCGAGTCGGCGGTTTCTGTACTGCCCGCATCGTGGTTCCCTTTCAAAGGTATCGTTACGGCCGGAGAGCGGAAGATGAAAGCCGGTGGTCAGTACATCGGTAAAGATTACTTTAATGTTTTCACGTGCCCTTTTATTGAAGGCGATAAAAGCAAGGTGCTGACGGATAAAAATTCCGTAGCTATTAGCGATGTGCTGGCCAAAAAGCTCTTTCATACTACAGATGGCATTATCGGAAAGAAAATTGACTGGTCGCAGCAGGAGTTTACCGGTTCATATGTTATTACGGGTGTCTTCAAGAAAAATCCTGTCAGCGCAACCAACCAATTCGATGTGTTGCTGAATTATGACCTGGTGCTGGAAAAACGGCCGAATCTTTTGCAATGGGGAAATAGCGACCCCTCAACTTTTCTGATTGTCAAAAAGGGAACGGATATCAACCTGTTCAACAATAAGATCCGGAATTTTGTAAAGGACAGGAACAAAAAGGAAGGCGCTGATTTGTTCGTCGCGAAGTTTTCGGACAAATACCTGCATGGAAATTATGAAAATGGCCAACCATCGGGCGGAAGAATAGTGTATGTAAAGCTATTTTTAGTCATTGCTGTGTTCATTGTTATTATTGCCTGCATCAACTTTATGAATCTCGCCACCGCAAGAGCCGCCCGCAGGGCCAGGGAAGTGGGCATTCAGAAAGTGGTAGGGGCGCGCCGCGGCGCTATCATTGCCCAATACCTGTGCGAGTCTGTTTTGATGGTGCTGATCGCTGTGATGCTTTCCCTTGTCATTGTTGCATTGCTGCTTCCTTTTTTCAACCAGCTCACCGGGAAGAACATTCATTTAGAGGCAAATGCCTCACTGGTAAGCATGGCATTGATCGTAACCGTTGTCACTGGTTTGCTCGCAGGAAGTTATCCGGCGTTTTACTTATCAGCGTTCAAACCGGTGATGGTGTTAAAGGGTACGCTGAAAACCTCGCTTGCAGAATTGATGGCGCGTAAGGGGCTCGTTGTATTTCAGTTTGTCATTTCCGTGGTTTTTATCGCGTCTGTTTTTGTCATCTACAGGCAGATCAATTTCATACAATCAAAAAATTTGGGTTACAGCAGGGATCATGTGATTCATTTCGAGATCCCACTTGAAATGGATTCCGCGCAAGTAAGTTCCGCCATCGCTTTTTTGGACGAAGTGAGAAATATCCCGGGTGTAACGGCAGCTTCCAGTTACTATCACAACCTTACCGGCGACCACGGCTCTATTTCAGATTTTGACTGGCCCGGAAAAGATCCCAACGTGACGATCGACTTTTCTAACCTGGAAGTGGGATATGGATTTGTGAAGACCACCGGCATCAAAATAAAAGAAGGGCGCGATTTTACGC
>CBIGXK010000331.1:0-4490 GCA_966193805.1 uncultured bacterium
TTTCGGTATCAGCTTGTCAATCACCCGAAACACGGATCCGGCCACCTGTATCGTTGGACCTTCGCGGCCGATGGCGCCGCCGCCAAGCACCATCAATATGCTGGAGAAAATTTTTATAATGATGACCTTCAGGTTGAGGAGCCTGTCGATCATGGCGCCATGCTTTTTCTGGTTGAGATCTATTGCTGCCATCACCTGTGGAATGCCACTGCCCTTTGAAAGCGGAGAAAAACGTTTTACTACCAGGAAGGCCAAAACGAAAAATAACGGTGTGACGAAAAAAATGGAAGCCGGCTGCCAGTTGCGTATCGCGGCAAACCCTTCTTCAGCAAGGGCGAACAAGCGGGTATAAGCAACGGCAATCAGGCCCGTAATGACCGATGCCACCCAAAAGGGAACGGCTGTAAGCACGTTCCTTTTAATGCTGGAAGCGCCTGCCTGGTCCAGTACCCTTCTTCCATAATTAATCAGCCGTTCGATTATTTTTTTCACGAAACCTAATTTACCGGTTCCACCAATAATTAAATTTTAATACCACGGCACGGTTGCGGATCGAAAAGTTGTCCGGGAGGTAATTATCTGTAAACACAATATACAGGTCGGATGCGGGTTTATACCTCCATTGGAACCTCATATTAAAGTTGATATTGTCGGTTTGCTCATTGTACTGCAAAAAGCCGGTGAGGAACAATTTATTCGACATGGTAAGGTCCACCCTCGGGCCGATCAGCAGAAAATTTACATTGCCCCATGGCGCAGGCAATTTGATCCTGTTATAGTTAGCCGATAGCGAAACATTCAAATAGGGTTGCCACCTGTACCCCAGTTCGGTCAAAAAATAAAACCTGTTACCATTGAGGTAATAACCGCCAAACCGGGTCGAAAACATGTAGGTAAAAAGACTCTGCGGCTTCGAAGTGAAATCGGCGCCGTAAGAGGTCCAGTAGTGCGTGGTGCCGGTTGCAACGGTGTCCTTTCCCATGTTGGTTGGGTCGAAGGCTTTCAGGAGTTCTACGTAGTTCCTGCCTACCCAGGGCGTAAGTACGCTCTGGTCGCGAAAGGCAATGGGGTAAGAAAGAAGGTGTTCGAAATCCGTTTGCCTGAACTTTCGGTCGAAGTAATAATTGGTGGTGAATTTGGGCCCGTGGCTCAATACGACGCCGCTTTTCGGAAAGAAATTATGCTGTATGGTTGGCGTGAACTTCACATAGTCGCGGCGCGGCACATAGCCCACGTCGGCCTGGTACCCGGCCCCCACAACTTCAAATTGGAAAGAAACGGTCCACTTCCTGCTTAAATATTGCAGGTGTCCCGTCTTCACCCATTCGTCGGTGAAATTTCCGGAGGTAAAGGATTTGATCAGCAAAAGCTTTCCCGTCCACTGGTTGTTAGATGAAGCAAGGTTGTATTCGATACCCAGGTTCCTGTTGTAAATATTGTATGCTCCTTTTGCCGTGTCTATGTGCGAAAGATCGCCGAACGACTGCTTGTTGATGAAGAACATACCGATATTCGACCGCGAAAATACCTTTCGCTGGATCGAGGCCACCGTGTAATTCTGAACCGGCACACCGTCCTCCGCCTGCTTGGCGGCCTGCACATTCATGAGGCCCATCCGCCAGTCTTCATTCAGCTTACCACTGAGTCGCAATCCATAATGAATGGGGGTGCCGAGGCCTATGCGCCTGGAAAAGAAGGGCCTGATCCTGTCGTAACCGATATTCGAAAACAGGTCGCCATTTTCAAGAAAAAACTGCCTGCGCTCGGGAAAGAATAGTTCAAAGCGGTCGAGGTTGGTGATCTGCCGGTCCACTTCGACCTGCGAAAAGTCGGGGTTGATGGTGAGGTCGAGGTTCAGCGACGAGCTAAGCGAAAATTTGGCATCCAGTCCCACTTCTTTGCGATATGTGGACTTTGTGCCCTTTTCATAATCCTTGTTGATACCGCCCAGGACATATGGAATAAACGACATGTTCACCTTGGGTGTTGGTGGCGGGGCATCCCATAGCAATAACCCGGTATAGGCCAGCGACGCCGTGGGAAACTGCCGCGGTACGGGGGCCCAGCTCGACTTTTCGGTTGTCTTCAGGTCCAGCCTGCTGAAATTGATTCCCCAGCGGGTAATATCTTTTTTGTAGCGAATACTCTTGAAGGGAATGGCGGCCTCAAACACCCATTTATCGGGGTAAGTTTTTACAGACGATCTCCATTTATTGTCCCAGTTCAGGTCTACTTTGCCGCCTTCATACATGGTGCCGTCCCATTGCGCTCCGGCAGCGTTGGCGCCAAACGAGAAACCATTGGTCTGGTCATCGAAGGGGTCCATGAACAGCAAAAAGTTATCGTTCTTGCCGAAAACAAAGTCGCGCCGCAGCGACTCTACATAATAACGGCCGGGGAGCAGGTGATAACACTCGGCAAGCAGGTAGAGGTTTTCATCATCGTAAGACATCCGCACATCGGTGCGCACGCGGGCAGCGCCGGTATCCATCGGCAGCACCATGAAAAAGTTTGTGGCGATTTCGGCGTTGGTCCAGCCGGGATCGTTGGTCTCGCCGTCAATCACCATCCTGGTAGCGGATTTTTTTATGTGTATCTGAAAATTTTCATTCTTTTTTTGACCGAATAAATTGACGGTCAGCACCGTAAAGAATAAAAACATTGCAGCCTGTTGGGCCCGGATTAACTTGCAGTTGTTTGGAAACATACCCCGTTCTTGTTCAATAAAAATGGCAAATAAACCACTTATTGAGCAAGAAGGGGCGTTTTTGTTTATTAAAAGTGATTAGAAGCGATTCCCAACTAGGGAAGCGTGCTGAATTCGGATATCACGGTTTTCCCGCTCCAACTGGCTGAAACTTTCAATGCAGTGTCACTGAATTCCAGCAACCGGTAATTCAAATCCTGGTATTCATGTCCCACAAACTGGAACGCAACGCCATTCGCATCGGGCTTTACAGAGTAATGCCTGGTGATGGTAGCATTTGAATCTGAGGGAATTTTCAATAAATTCTGTTCGATGGTGACGTCTCCATTCGAATTGAAAACGTATGTGTCGTCATGGAGCCATGGACTCACATACTTCCACAGGTCGGTTTCTTCTCTTACCACCTGGTCTGTATCGATGTAATCGATAGGGGTTTCGGAATAATACTTTGTAAGATGGAACTTACCGCTTTCGAGCAGTTGTGTAACCTGCTCTGCCTTGGCCTTGTTTTCGGGGGTGATTCCGTCATCTGTTGACTCTGAATCTTTTTTGTTACATGAAAAAATAATTACGAGGGTCAGACTTACCATTAATGGACGTATCATATTGCATCAAATTTTCCAGACTAATGCAATTATCAAGCCTTAATTATCGTCCACATTGTCATCGTTTTGGGGGGTGTTATCTACTAAAAGCATCGTATTTTCGGCCGGAAGCGCCTCAACATTTTTTAATTTCCTCTCTATCACCCTTGTACGCAGTTTTGCATTTTCCATAACATTGGTGGCCTCCTGGAGTTTTTTCTGTGTTTTGTCGAGAATGGAACCGAAAAGTGAGAATTCCGTTTTCACTGCTCCGAGCAGTTCCCATACTTCTCCCGATCTCTTTTCTATGGCCAGGGTTCGGAATCCCATTTGCAGACTGCTGAGGAAAGCCGACAATGTAGTTGGCCCCGCAATGTTGATCTTACATTCCTTTTGGATGGATTCAAACAGGCCGGGTGTGCGCAGCACTTCGGCGTACAAACTTTCGAACGGCAAAAACAGGATGGCAAAATCGGTGGTGTTGGGCGGGTCGATGTATTTACCGCAGATGTCCAATGCGCATTTACGTATGCCCTTCACAAAGGCTTTCCTTCTTTCTTCAATCGTTTCGGCACTGCCATTGTCGTATGCCTCCATCAGCAACTCAAAATCTTCCTTCGGGAACTTGGAATCAATCGGCAGCCACAAGGGCTTGTCGTTGCGGCCGGGAAGCTTAATGGCAAACTCCACCATGCCCTGCGAACCTTCTTTCGTTTTTACGTTCCTGGAATACTGATCGGGAGTAAATAGCTGTTCGATTAAATTTTGCAATTGGTATTCGCCGAGCACGCCCCTGCTCTTAACGTTGGTGAGCACTTTTTTCAGATCACCAACGCCGGTGGCCAGTTGCTGCATGTCGCCCAGACCCTTGTGAACTGCTTCGAGGCGTTCGCTCACCTGGCGGAAAGACTCTGTGAGCCTGGTTTCCAGCGTTTTCTGCAGCTTCTCATCAATCTTAATCATTGAACTATTAGTAGCGTTGTGGACTTAAAGTGGCATATAACGTTGAAGCATTGGCGTTTGTGGCGGTATGAGAATTCCTTCGCGCCGGAACCAATGCTGATTAAAGATATAGAGTTGATTGTAAATTTAAAAGCTTAATTAATAACGTCTAGCCCGAACCGAAGTTGATTTTTAGAAAATGCTGAATTTATTCACTTCAGCCGCCATAACGCCAATGCAGTGTTGTAGGCATACGC
>CBIGXK010000332.1:0-4483 GCA_966193805.1 uncultured bacterium
CACATCTATCTTATTTTTCTTCATCAGGAACTGAACACCCTTGCTCATTTTATCAGCAACGCCGCGGCTTCTCCTGATCACAGCCGGAAAATCCACTTTACCCGTTGCCTCGATGCCGTAATCCTTTGCATGCTTTATGTCGTCGTTCACCTGGGCGCTTTTCAAAAGCGCCTTCGTGGGAATGCAACCCCAGTTAAGGCAGATGCCGCCCAGACTTTCTTTTTCAATTATTGCTGTTTTGAATCCCAGTTGCGATGCCCTGATCGCCGCTACATAACCACCAGGTCCGCTGCCGAGAACAATTACGTCGTATGCCATTCTTTGAAGATTTGATTATGGATGTGCGAATTTAGCTTGTTAGCGGGAAAGCGCCATACATTTGCTGCATGAAACTAGACATTCTCGCCATCGGCGTTCATCCCGACGATGTGGAACTCGGGTGCGCCGGTGTACTGATCAATGAAATAAAAAATGGTAAAAAGGCAGGCATTATCGATCTTACCCAGGGAGAGCTGGGCACGAGGGGAACGGCTGAAACACGGCACTTCGAAGCTTCTAATGCAGCAAAGATCATCGGCGTTGAAGTGCGCGAAAACCTGAAAATGAGAGACGGCTTTTTCAAAAATGATGAGGAGCATCAGCTCCGGCTCATCGCCGCCATCCGCAAATACCGCCCCGATATCATCTTCGGCAACATTCTCGACGATCGCCATCCCGACCACGGCCGGGCCGGCCATCTTATCGCAGACGCATGCTTCCTTTCGGGGCTTGTTAAAATAAAAACACACGACGAAAAGGGCAACGAACAGGATAAGTGGCGCCCGAAATACATTCTTCATTACCTGCAGGACTGGTACCACGAACCCGACCTGCTGATTGATGTGAGCGACACGTTCGACCAAAAAATGAAATCGGTAGAGGCATATACTACACAATTTCACGTGAACGGGCACAAAACCGAGGGCCTGCAAACCTACATTTCCACACCCGACTTCCTCGAAAGCGTCATTGCACGCGCCAGGATGCTGGGAAAGCGGATTGGCGTGAAATATGCAGAGGGATTTACCAGTGAAAAAAAGATCGGGATACGTAACCTCGATGCCTTGTTGCTCGTTGAAACGTAGGAAGTTAAAAACCTGGCCGAATACGTTAAAAATGTACTCAGTATCAGCATTTAAAGTTACCTTTGCACCCGAATTCGATCATCAGGCCGGGCCGGGTTAAAACAGGCTCTCCGTTAATATTTTTTCAGACCATGGCAACACCCAAATTTTCCAATGTCCCACATTCTTTTCACAGCGAATTGAAGAGGAGGATCAGCGCATATTTCGAAGAGGTAGGTACCTCTACAACCGGCAATTACAGCCTGTTTCTAAAAGCCGTTATCCTGATGGTGGCATTTATCTTCGTTTATGTTCACCTCGTTTTTTTCACCCCTCCGGTCGTTTGGGCCATACTTGAATGTGTGCTGCTCGGATGCGTGGTAGCCGCCATCGGCTTTAATGTCATGCACGACGGCGCCCACGGAAGCTTCAGCAAGTACAAATGGGTGAACCAGCTCGCGGCCTTTTCCCTCAACATACTCGGCGGCAACAGCTTCATGTGGAACGTTAAGCACAACGTCATCCATCATGCCTACACGAACATCGACGGCGTGGATGACGACATCGACATTCAGCCGTTCATGCGCATGAGCAGCACGCAAAAAAAATATGCGCTGCATAAATACCAGCACCTGTACTTCTGGGTACTGTATTCGCTGCTCTATATTTTCTGGATCTTCGTTCTCGACTATCAAAAATATTTCAAGAAACACGTGGGCAGCATGCCTCTCAAAAAGATGGAGGTTTCCGACCATCTCGTTTTCTGGGGCTTCAAGTTGTTTCACATGTTCCTGTTCGTGGGGCTTCCGATTTACCTGCTTGGATTTACCTCATGGCTCGTTGGTTTCATCATCTTCACCTGCGTGGCCGGTTTTGTGCTGAGCCTCGTGTTCCAGTTGGCACACACCGTCGAACACACAAGCTTTCCCCAGCCCGATGTAATAACCGGTAGGCTGGAAGACGAATGGGCCGTTCACCAGATCAAAACCACCGCCAACTTTGCAACGAAAAATAAGGTGGTATCATGGTTAGTGGGTGGACTGAATTTCCAGATCGAACATCATCTTTTCCCCAAAATTTCGCATATCCATTACCCGGCCATCAGCAACATTATCAGGAAGGCTTGCGAAGAATACGGATTGATCTATATCGAATACCCGAAGGTGAGGTATGCGGTGGCTTCGCATGTGGCATTTTTGCGGCAGATGGGAAGAAGCTGAGGTTGACTTATAACTTAAAACTTAAAAGTTTAAAAAGTGAGCCAGGATTGATGATTGATTGTTTTAATTCAATGAAACAGTTATAATCAAAATGCTTTTTCAGCACAAACTTCAAGTCTATAATTTATTAGGGAACGCAACATCAGGGTTTTTAACTTTTAACTTTTAAGTTTTAACTTTTAATGAGTAAAGTAAAAATAGGGTTGGTTCAAATGTCCTGCACGCAGCAGAAAGAACAGAATGTTCAGAAAGCCGTGCAGAAGATCCATGAAGCCGCAGCAATGGGCGCACAGATCATCTGCCTGCAGGAGCTGTTCACCTCCCTCTATTTTTGCGACGTTGAAGATTACGACAACTTCCTCCTTGCCGAACCGGTTCCCGGTCCAACAACCTCCATTCTCGAAAAAATAGCCAAAGAACTTGGCGTTGTGATCGTTGCTTCGTTGTTCGAAAAACGGGCGCAGGGCATCTACCACAACACTACCGCTGTAATCGATGCGGATGGACGTTATCTCGACAAATACCGGAAGATGCACATCCCCGACGACCCGGCTTATTTCGAGAAATTTTACTTCACTCCCGGCGATCTCGGCTATAAAGTGTTCAACACAAAATTTGCAACGATAGGTGTATTGATCTGCTGGGATCAATGGTATCCCGAAGCGGCGCGCATCACCTCGCTGATGGGAGCCGAAATTCTTTTTTACCCCACGGCCATCGGCTGGGCCACCTCGCAGGATGAAGCTACCAACACCGAACAATACAATGCCTGGCAAACCATCCAGCGCAGCCACGCCATCGCCAATGGCGTACACGTGGTGAGCGTTAACCGCGTTGGCCTCGAACAGGAGGGAAGGATGAAATTTTGGGGAGGCTCATTCATCGCCAACCCATTCGGCAGCCTCATCTGCCAGGCCTCGCACGATGAAGAAGAAGTGATCGTGAAAGAGCTCGAAACCAATACTACTGACAGGTACCGAACGCACTGGCCATTTTTGCGCGACAGGAGGATCGACTCTTACCAACCCATCACCAAACGTTACATCGACCAGGATTAGATGAGTGAACAACTGACTCCCGGTGAACGGGGATATTATTTTCCGCCAGAATTTGCAAAGCACCGCGCCACCTGGCTCAGTTGGCCTCACAAAGAGGCTTCCTGGCCCGGTAAGATCCATTCCATCTATCCTTATTATTCTCAATTTGTAAAGGAACTGGCAGCAAGCGAACGGGTGTGCATCAATGTAAATGACGATGCCATGAAGCTGTCGGCCATTCAGCATCTGGAAAATGCCGACGCCGATCTGTCGCGGGTAACTTTTTACGAGAACCCCACCAACGACGCCTGGTGCCGCGATCACGGTCCGGCGTTTCTTATCAACCCGGCGGCCGAGAAGAAGAAAGTCATTGTGGATTGGAATTACAATGCCTGGGGAGGGAAGTATCCCCCTTTCGACCTCGACGACGTGGTTCCGACGCGAATAGCGGGGCAGTTGGGCCTGCCCGTTTATCATCCCGGCATTATCATGGAAGGCGGCTCGGTCGATTTTAATGGTGAAGGCACGGTGATCACTTCCGAATGTTGCCTGCTGAATGCAAACCGCAACCCCACGCTCAACCGCTCCCAACTCGAGAAATACCTCGCCGGTTATTACGGCGTTCAACAGGTGCTGTGGGTAAAGGACGGCATTGCCGGTGATGATACCGACGGCCATATTGACGACACTATCCGGTTTGTGAACCGCGACACGGTGATAACCGTTGTGGAAGAAAATGCGACCGACGAGAATTACCTGCCTCTTCAACAGAATTTATCGCAACTCCGGAAGATGCGGCTGCTGAATGGCCGGCAACTGAACATTGTGGAGTTGCCGATGCCGGATGCCGTTATATACGATGGGCAGCGTCTTCCTGCTTCTTATGCTAATTTTTACATCTGCAATGCCGCCGTCATCGTTCCTACTTTCCGTTCCAAAAACGACGAGCGGGCCCTGCGCATCATCCAGGAATGTTTTCCGTCGAGAAGGGTGGTGGGCATCGATTCTACCGAAATTATCTGGGGCTTGGGAAGCTTTCACTGCCTCAGCCAACAGGAGCCGGAGGAGTGAGGGGGAAAGGCAATGGGCAACGGGCAAAAATTTTCCTTCGCCCGTGCAACGA
>CBIGXK010000333.1:0-4456 GCA_966193805.1 uncultured bacterium
CATCAACGGCATATATTTTAAGAATATTAACTGGGAAAACACCGGTAAGCCTTTTGTTTTCAGCGGCTTTTCCAATGATAACGCTATAGAAAACATCACATTCGATCGCTGTACCGTTGGAGGAAAAAAAATCACCGGCACCGGAGATGCCGTTTTCGAGGTTAATGCATTTGCGAAAGATATTCAGTTCAAATAACGCCACAGCATAAGCTAACAACTGATTAAAATACGATTAAAGCAAGCCAGCCTTTTAGATGCAAAGATTATTCGCTTTTTCCCAATACAATTCGTGCTTTCGCGTAGATTCAGCAAAAGCGTCGCTACTGAATTTTTAAAAATTGTTAACAGAATCGTTTTTTTCAGCTCCCTATTTTCGCACAACTGTTTATGAATAGCTGATAACCCTATTGATAAGTAATCAATATTTGTTAATGCTATGCTTGCACCATCTACCCCGCGCCGGCAACACTACCCGCTGGCGGCTGCTTATGTATTTACTTTGTTTTTTATTCTCGCCGGACTCTTCAACTCCTCAGCCCGGGCACAATCGAACGGTGGTAAACGAAATTCCACTTTTACCGCCAGGCTGATCAACATCGAATCGGCGGTAAAAACACCTTTCCGGTATAACACTTCGCTGTATAACGGCAGTGGGCAAACGAACATCTATGAACTGCTGGTAAAGGCCCCCGATGGCTGGATGGCGGACTTTCGTACGGACGGCAGCCAGGTGGCCGCAGTAAGAGTTGAAGCTGGAAAAACACAGAACATCTCTGTCGAAATCGCCGCTTCTCCATCGGCAAAGCCGGGTAAGTATAATATCCCGGTGAGCGCCGTGACCAACGGCGACACACTCCGTATTGACCTGGAAGCCGTAGTGAAGGGCAGCTACGACCTGCAACTCACTACGCCTACGGGGCGGCTGAGCGACGACGTTACCGAAGGCAGCAGCAAACAACTGCGGCTCACCATTAAAAACACCGGCACACTACCGCTTAACGATGTGGCGCTATCTGCACAGTCGCCTACGCAATGGAGCACAAAATTCGAGCCCGCAAAAATCGAAAGGCTCGACGCGGGGCAGTCGCAGGAGATCGAAGCAACACTCAGCGTTCCCGACAAAACCATCGCCGGCGACTACGTCACCAATTTTACGGCAAAGAATAGCTACACTACGGCCGATGCCGCTATCAGGATGACGGTAAAAACCTCTTTGCTTTCGGGATGGATAGGAATAATGGTCATCCTGCTTGCCCTCGCAACGGTATATTACCTCGTTCGTAAATACGGAAGAAGATAAATCATCATGCAAGATCCTATCATTGAACTGGAAGGGCTGACGAAATGCTACGGATCCGTGAAAGCCGTAGATAATCTCTCGCTGAAGATTGGCCGGGGAGAAATATTTGGTTTGCTGGGGCCCAATGGCGCGGGCAAAACCACTGCAATATTGATGATGCTTGGCCTGTCGGAGCCCGACGCCGGCAGCGCACGCGTGTGCGGCGTAAATGCCACAAGCAACCCTATTGCTGTAAAGCGAAAAGTAGGGTACATGCCAGACAGCGTAGGATTTTATGATGGCATGACCGCTTTTGAAAACCTGGTGTACATCGGCAGGCTTAACGGAATACCGGAACGTGAAATAGCCGCGCGTGCACGGCAAACCATGGAAACCGTGGGTCTTGGTGACGAACTGCACAAAAAAACCTCGGCGTACTCGCGTGGTATGAAACAACGTCTTGGCCTCGCGGATGTACTGATCAGGGAGCCGGAGGTAATTATCCTCGACGAACCAACACTTGGCATAGATCCCAGTGGTATTAAAGAATTTCTGGCGTTGATACGCCAGCTCAGCCGTCAACAGGGGCTCACCGTGCTGTTATCGTCGCACCACCTTCACCAAGTGCAGCAGGTTTGCGACCGCGTCAGCATTTTTGTAGCCGGAAAGCTGCTCGTGGAAGGCGACATGAAGACGCTTTCCCGCAACCTATTCGGCGAAGAATCTTACGTGGTGCAAATTACGGTGAGGGATCTGCCTCCCGGTTTTACAGCCCATGCCGAAGAACTTGCGAAACTGGAAAACGTTACGAATGTAACCGTGGAAGAGCAAAGCATTGAAGTGTCGTGCAGCGACGATGTGACGCCGGATGTTGTTCGCTTTCTCGTTCATAAAGGAGTGAACATAACCGGGGTGCACAGGAAGGAATTTGGGTTGGATGAAATTTATCACCGGTATTTCGAAAACAATCAAAAGAAACATATGTCCAATGGAAGGTCCACTGGTTTATTTCAACGGGCTTTTTTCAAGAAGAACAACGCCTGATAACATGCGGTGGGGAAAGTCTGCAAGTCCTTTTAATGTGATGGTGCGCAAAGAAGCGGGAGATCACATCCGCAGTTGGCGCTTTACCATCATGCTGTCGCTGATCGTGCTAACCTTCCTGGGTTCGTTATACGTATCCCTAAGCAACATCGGCGCCGCGGTGAATAACCTCAAAGATCCGGACCACGCCTTTGTGTACCTGAAACTATTGACCACTACGGATGGCACGCTGCCTACCTTTCATATTTTTATCAGCTTTCTGGGACCGTTATTGGGCATTGCACTTGGTTTTGATGCGGTAAATGCCGAGCAGAACAATGGCACGTTAACCCGTTTGGTGGCGCAGCCGGTTTATCGCGACAACGTATTGCTGGCTAAATTTTGCGGGGCGCTACTTGTAATAAGCGTTTTGTTTTTTTCTCTTTCGTTGTTAATGATCGGCGGAGGGATGGTCATTACGGGAGTGCGGCTCGAGCCGGTTGAGCTGCTTCGTATTTTCGGGTTTGTTGTGCTGAGTGTTTTGTACGTTGGATTTTGGCTCAGCCTTTCCATCCTGTTGTCGGTAAGGTTCAGGAACGCTGCGACCTCTGCGCTCACTGCTATCGGCATTTGGTTGTTCTTTACCGTATTTTACCGCATTGTTGTGAGCATGGTGGTCAATGCCATGATTCCTTCAACCGAATACCTGCTGCCGGGCGACCTGTTGTCGTACAACAATCTTCTTTTGTCGCTGCTGCGCCTTGCGCCGAGCCAGTTGTATACAGATGCCGCCACCACGTTGCTGATGCCTTCTGTGAGGAGTCTTGGTCCGTTAACAATGGAGCAGATGGCTGGCGCCATTCCATCGCCGTTGCCATTCAAAGAAAGCCTGATGATCGTATGGCCACAGGTTACCGGGTTGCTTGCGGCAACAACGGTGTGCTTTGCTTTGACTTATTATTTCTTCATGCGCCGGGAGATCAGGACATGACTTCATACTTGTTTTGCAATGGTCAGCTATTGATTCCTGTATTGTTGCAGGCTGTCCTCAAGTGCCGCTAAATCGGTGCGAGAATAATTCTTTCTGCTTTTCAGTGTTTCAATAGCCTCTTGTTGTGCAGCGATCGCTTTCGGCTTATTTCCTGCACACCAGTACCACTCCGCCATTTTGCTGTAACGCCTTGACATGTTCGCAAGTTGCGGATATACCATTCCATCAATTTCGGCCTGGCAAGCTTCAGCGCCCAACCCATATATTTCTGGCGAAAGATTCAAGATATTCGAATACGACTCGATAGTGCCAATAATAGAGTGGTAAGCAGGTTCCTCATACGTGTAGGTAACTATCGCTTTCTTCCCGAATTCATACGCTTTTTGGGGATCGGTTTTGAGCAGTGAAGAGAAGGTCCAGGAAGCGATGAAAGGCGCGTATTTCAACTTAGGGTTGGCTTTCACAATTTCATCGATCATCAGAAGCGCCGAATCTGGCTTTCCCAGGTCATCCGGTTTTAATGGATCGCCGCTATATTGCACCAGCTCGAATATAGCCTCCCTGTCCAGGTAATGTAAGTGCCTGTTCGTGTTCCGTTCGGCCAACGCTTTTTGTATGTCCCAGGTGTTGTTCGCGATTTTAGGTAACACCCCGGCGAGATCTTTGGGGTGTCCAATCCATGCCAGCCTCCCTTCTCCATTCACTACGAAGGAATGTGGAATACCTGCTTCTCCCAAAGGCTCGAACCATGCTGCTACCATAAAATTGCTGTCTTCTACAGCAACATTGTAATCCATGTTGCTGCCCATGCTGTCTACAAAAGCTTTTATTTTTTGAATGGAGGTGGTTTTAGATTCCATTACGTCAATTCCTAAAACGGTAACCCTATCCCTGTATTCGCGGGCTAAAGCGGATAGGTGAGGCATTGCTGCAACGCAAGGCTTACACCAGGTTGCCCAAAATTCGAGTACATAAATTTTGCCCTTTTGAAATGTGTCAACGGGTGTTCCTTTTATCCATGTGCGTATATGCAATGGGGGAGCGGGGTCGCCCAGATTCATAACAGGAACCGGCTCACTTTGCGCATAGGTGGTAACTGTTATTACGCATGCCAAAAGGAACAACGAAAAATTCAATGGCCTGTTCATATTGAATTTCTTTAG
>CBIGXK010000334.1:0-4377 GCA_966193805.1 uncultured bacterium
CGTCTCCTCTTTGCCCTTTCCCCTATGCCCTTTGCCGCCCCGCAACAATGGCTCGCCCCACCTCCACAACTCCGCCAGCGGCGCCACCGCCCGCGATACCACCGTGTCGAACTTTCTTCCGCGTATCTCTTCCGCCCGCATATGTTGCGCGGTAACATTCTTCAGCCCGATGCCTTCAGCAACCGCCTCCACCACCTTTATCTTTTTGCCGATACTGTCCACGAGATGAAACTGCACACCCGGAAAAAAAATAGCGAGCGGAATCCCCGGGAAACCACCGCCGGTACCAAGATCAAGTACTTCCATCCCTTCGCTGAAATCAAATACAGCGGCGATGCTCAGCGAATGAAGCACGTGCTTCAAATACAAGCTGTCCTCATCCTTTCTTGAAATAACATTGATCCTGCTGTTCCACTCCTTGTACAGCGGTTCGAGGGCGAGCAACTGCTGCACCTGTTCAGTCGAAAATTCATCGAAATACTTGGTGATCAGCTCCAGTTTTTCTTCGGCTTTTTCCATAATGCTGGCGCAAAGATCAAATAATAAAAGAACATCCAGAGGTCGAGCAGCCACCAGATGGGGAACAGGTCCTTCTCATCAAGCTTGTCCATCGCTTTGTAATACACAATAGCCTGCGAAATCATGCGCAGCAAAAACACACCGCAAACAATCCGCCAGTCGAATACAAACAGCGCGGCAACGAAGAGGGGATAAAACAAAAACTGGGACACGGAAAAGAGTCCCAGCAAAAATTTATGAACCGGCTTGTAATATTTCCCGGTAGAATAATGGCGCCCCTTCTGCCGGTACCAGTCGCCAAAACTTTTTTTGGGCTCGGAGAGGGTGAAGGCATCTTTATCCAACACCACCCTCGTGTTATGTTTGTTGGCCACTTTGTTGATGAAAAGGTCGTCGTCGCCGCCGGGAACATGATTGATGGAGGAAAAGCCCTTGTTCTTGAAAAAAAGTGTTTTCTTGTACGACAGGTTTCTGCCGGTGCCCATGTAAGGCAGTCCGGCCAGCGCATAAGACAAGTACTGCAGTGCCGACAAAAAAGTTTCAAAGCGGATCAGCTTATTTAAAATACCCTTCTTTTTATAGTACGCTCCATAGCCCAGCACAATTTCAGTATTCTCATCATAGCCATCCTGCATTTTGGTGATCCAGTTTTCCGTTGCCGGAACGCAGTCGGCATCGGTGAGCAGCACAACTTCATGCTTCGACTCTTTAATACCCATCGACAGGGGGTATTTTTTTCCCGGGATGCCTTTTGCCTCCTGCGAAAGGTTCACGATGTGCAGGTCGCGGAATGTTTTTTTGAATTCGTCGAGCAGGTATTTCGTTTCGTCCTGGCTGTTATGATTAACTACCAGCACCTCCCTCGACGAAGCGTATTGCTGAACGAGAATGCCGGGAAGATTTTTGGCGAGATTTGCTGCTTCGTCGCGGGCGCATACAATGACGCTTACAGGATGCTGTTGCGATTTTTGTTTGGCCGGAGGCCTGAAGAAAGATATGCGTTTGAAAAAGAACCAATGAAATACCAGTTGGATAAGCACTGTCCCGCAGAACAAATAGAAAAGCATTAGCGAAAATAAGGATTTAGTACTTTTGTCGCTATATGCAAGTAAATGATCTTTTGATAGATAACCTGGCGAAACTGTCTCACCTGAGCTTCGATGAACAGGAAAGGAGGGAGATAAAGGCCGACCTGGAAGAAATGATCACTTTCATTGAAAAACTAAAAGAAGTCAATACCGAAGGTGTTGAGCCGCTCCTGCACATGAGCGCCAATGTAAACATATTGCGCGACGACATGGTGCAGGGATCGGTTGCGCGTGAAGAGGCCCTGAAAAATGCTCCTGATACCGATGGCATATTTTTCAAAGTGCCAAAGGTGATAAAGAAATGAGTACCCGCTCCATTATACATATCGAAGACATCCATAAAAGCTACTTTATGGGCCGGCAGGCGATCAATGTATTGAAAGGGATTACCCTGGATATTCATAAGAACGAGTATGTGGCGCTGATGGGCCCCTCGGGCTCCGGTAAAAGCACGCTCATGAATATCCTGGGATGCCTGGATTCGCCGACCTCGGGAATGTACATCCTCAACGGGCACGACGTGAGCAAAATGGAGGACAATGCCCTCGCCGAAATACGGAACAAGGAGATAGGTTTTGTGTTTCAGCAATTCAACCTCCTGCCCCGGATGAGCGCCCTGGAAAATGTGGCGCTGCCGCTGGTGTATGCAGGCATAACCAAAAGGCAGCGCACTGAAATGGCCATGGAAGTGATCAAAAAAGTGGGGCTCGAAGAACGGAGCCACCATAAGCCGAACGAACTTTCCGGCGGACAATGCCAACGTGTGGCGATCGCCAGGGCGCTGGTCAACAATCCTTCTATCATCCTGGCAGATGAACCTACGGGCAACCTCGACAGCAAAACGTCTGTCGAGATCATGGACATGTTCAACAAAATACATGACGGCGGAAACACCGTGGTACTCGTTACCCACGAAGAAGACATCGCGCAGTTTGCCCACAGGGTGATAAGGTTGAAAGATGGAATTATTGAGAGTGATTTGAAGAGGGAGAGGCTGGAGGAAGTGAAGGGATAGGGAATGGCAATGGGCAAATTGGGAAGTGGGTAGTGGGGAGTAGGAAGTGGGGAGGGGGCCGTTTTAACTTTTACTTTTTATGTCTGTAAAGATTTATACAAAAACCGGCGACCAGGGCAAAACGTCGCTCATCGGTGGCACAAAGGTCTTTAAGAGCCACCTGCGCATTGAAGCGTATGGAACGGTGGACGAGCTCAACAGCTTTATCGGCTCGCTGAACGACCAGCTTAATGATAGCGGCACGAAAAAAACCCTGGCAGAGATCCAGGACCGCCTCTTCACCGTCGGCTCCTCTCTCGCCCGCGACCCCGAGAAGGAACCTAAAATGAAAATCCCCGATCTCCAGGAAGACGACATCGTGCTACTTGAGAAAGAGATGGACAGGATGAACGAAAGTCTGCCACCCATGAAGTCGTTTATCCTGCCCGGAGGTCACCCCGCAGTTTCTGCGGCCCATATCGCAAGATGCGTGTGCAGACGTGCCGAACGGCATTGTGTGAACATGGCTGAGCAGGGAATGTTTGTTGAACCGCTGGTCATTAAGTACCTGAACAGGCTAAGCGATCACCTGTTTGTGGTGGCACGGTACACGGCATTCTTATTGGGTGTTGCTGAAATAGAATGGAAGGCGCGAATCAATACTCATCCTCGTTGAAGAAAAAATCATCCTGGCTGGGATAATCGGGCCAGATATCCTCGATACCTTCATAAATCTCACCTTCGTCTTCAAGTTCCTGCAAATTTTCCACCACCTCTATAGGCGCCCCGCTACGGATGGAATAGTCAATCAACTCATCCTTTGTAGCTGGCCACGGTGCATCTTCAAGGTATGAAGCTAATTCAAGTGTCCAAAACATGGTTGCGGATAATTTGCGCAAAAGTAACTGTAAAGCCGAAATAACCAAATCTATCTTTGAAAGATATTGGCGATTTTATTAAGTTCATTGTAAAATGCAGATTGTGAACGGCGAACGGCACGTTTGTAGTATCTTGACCCGCTGTTGAAACACATGTTACAAGCAAAGGATATACATAAGAACTATGGCGATCTGGAAGTATTGAGGGGTGTGGATCTTACGCTTAATAAGGGCGAGATCGTAAGCATCGTTGGCCCCTCCGGTTCCGGAAAAAGCACCCTCCTCCACATCCTGGGCACGCTCGACAGGCCCGGCAGGGGTGAGATACTGATCAATGGGAATAAGATGAGCGCGCTCAACGACAAACAGATGGCTGACTTTCGCAACAGGCACATCGGGTTTGTATTTCAGTTTCATCACCTGCTTCCCGAGTTCACCGCGATGGAGAATGTTTGCGTTCCCGGATGGATCAATGGCAAAAAGAAAAAAGAGGTGGCGACAAGGGCGAAGTCTCTTCTTGAGTCGCTGGGCCTCGGCGATCGTCTCGACAATAAACCCGGCGCGCTTTCGGGTGGTGAGCAGCAGCGTGTGGCCGTGGCGCGTGCGCTCATCAACGAACCACTCATCATCTTCGCCGATGAGCCCACAGGCAATCTCGACTCAGCGCATGCGCGCGATTTGCACCAGTTATTTTTTGATTTGAGGAAGAAGTTTAACCAGACTTTCTTGATTGTCACCCACAATGAAGATCTCGCCAAAATGAGCGACCGCGTGCTTCATATGAAGGATGGGAAGATGAAGTGATGGCCGATGGCCCTCGGACAAAACTTAAAACTTAAAACTTAAAAGTTAAAAGTTAAAAGTTAAAACTCTCTCCCCTCTCCCCACTCCCTACTCC
>CBIGXK010000335.1:0-4375 GCA_966193805.1 uncultured bacterium
ATTATATCCAGCTTGAAAAGCGGCTGTACAAAAAATACGGTTCATTGACGGCGCCGAAATTTTTATAGAACTTCTTTATCCCCGAAACATCGGATCCCTCAAAATCAAATACGAGTCCCGATCCGGCAAATTCCCTGATCATCTGATCGAACAGGAAGTGATTGGCGGATTTTGATTTCCCATCGGGTAACACCGTATTCATCATGTTGTAAATCCGTCTGTCGTCCTTTAACATCAACGCGAGGGCCAGCAGGCGGCCATTCTTATCGGTAACCTTCCTGATAATCGCCTGGTTAATATGCAGCAAATGCAAACACAAACTGGTAAACCGTTCGTAATCGCTGCGCTTCAGTGAAATAATTCTCGACCCATATTGCTTGCGGAAAAGCTGCACGCATTTTTTCACATTATTGCCGGGGAGATAATTTAAGTTGTGCCGTGCCGACTTCTTAAGATTCTTTTCGATATCCCGGTGAAATTTTCCCCGCAATGTTTCATAATCGGGAGAAAGATCGAGCGTCATGTTGACCAGCGGACGCGCCGAAAGATGTTCCGCATAATCGGCATTGCCATAGTTCAGCAGAATATCGCCGTACTTTATTTTTTTGAAGATCAGTTTCGTCAGCGGCTTGTACAGCGAAGCATCGAGCGGCCCATAAATACCGGTTTGCGGAACGAATGCCGCATGGTAATAATATTTGAACATCCACTTCTTTCTCCACGGCAACGGCATCACCGCTTCGTAATCGCCTATCACCGCTGCGTTCCAGTGATCGGTCATCATGTCGAGATAAATCCGGTCCGCATACAGCAATCCATTGCTGCTGCGCCGAACACATTCATCCCATTTGTCCTTGTTGATTTCATGACTGGGGAGATATTGAATCGGGGCCTTTTCTTTCATCACCATATCTTTTTTCTGCAGAAGGATTTACGAAAATTAATACGTTGCACATCGATACTGAAACTGATGCGGTTAAAAAATTTATTTTCTTCCGGAACCGTCTTCAGTTGATCGCGAAAGAAACCACTGCAGAGCACCGGAGCGTAAATATTTACCACTTCGTTCAACAAAGACAACTGAAGCCCTGCCACATAAAGAAACCGGGGATGTTCGAAGTCCTTGTGCCACGCCTCGGCATAGGTACCCGCGTCAACAAAAACGCGGAGCGGTATTTTTATTGGCGTTAGTTGCGGAAGCGTTGTATTTAAATTCATCGAGGCAATCCAGTTATCCGACCTGCCCTGCAAGCCGTCGAACCTGTCGGTTCGTAATTTTAATCCGCCATCTCTCATCATCACCTGGTTGTCGAACGAACCGAAATTATTTCGCGCGATAAAATAATTGCTGTACGTGTAATCCTCCGCACCCGTTATCGCGGTCAGCTTGGGTTGGTACCGCAGGGTATAGAGTTTGCCGAGTGAGGAAGGATTGCCGAGGTAGCCGAATTTGGATGCAAATACACGTACCCTGAGGCCACCGCCATTCGCGTAATTGAAAAAATATTTACCGGTAATATTCAGCCTGTAAAAATGTTCTGCTTGCTGCAATTGAACATTCGCCTGGTAAGGATATAAAACCCTGGATGAAGAGTGATTGAAGGTGAGTTGATTAAGATACCGCGACTGCAGTTTTCCTTTTTGAGGATAGTACGGTTCATCGGGCCCCGCCGTTACGTAGTCGATTACCCGTTCGCCAATGAGAAACAGCCTGTATTCCAACCATTGATTTATTTTAGGAGAAGAGGGGAAGGAATACCTGAAATAGGGCGCCAGCTTATACATCTCCCCAAATATTTTTTTGTCCTGTGCATTCGTTCCTTCGAAGACCGAAAATGTTGCAGTTGTAACACCTGCATACATTCGTGGATGAAAGCGGTATTGAACATCGGCAATGCCGGTAACCGTTTTACTGTTGAAGGCATACATGGGCGCCACCGCGTAGCTCAATCGTTTTGCGCTGTCGTGCAGGTTCTGCGCAACAATGCCTAATTGAAATCCGTCGTATTCATTGTATCCAACCGCGGGGAGTATTTTATGAGCAGCCACCCTGTCGAGCGCACGACACACAGAAAGTTGTGGAAATTTAGGAGAAGGCGTTTTCGGATTGAGATTTCTTTTTTGAATATTAATTGATATGCCGTTGCCGTTTACCGTGGTAAAATGAAACACTTTCAATGAATCATGCTGTGCAGAATCGACGGCCATACCGTTGACAGTAACCATAAACTTCTTTGCCACCGTCAGCGTAACATCAGTCTTTCCCATCTCATTGTACAATATGGATTCGCCCATGTAGGGAACATCCTGCCATCGGTGGTTGCTATAAATTATCGGTGAAGGGTACCAGTGTTTCAATGCATAGCCATCATCCGAATAGCCAAATCCCTCAAACCTGAAAGGTATTTTCACATGGAAGGGCGTGCTGATGGTAACGCTTCCTCGTGGCGGTAATGGCGCGGGCAGGATGACCTTCACGAGATCGATATACAGCGGGTGGTCTTCGATAGTCAATGGCTCATCATTTGTTCTGAAGTCGAGCCGGTTGATGTATCCCTTCTTATTATCCTTTGCAAAGTAAAAGTCGGTTCTGTCGTTGCGCAGCAAGTATTCACTGAATGCGGTGCGGTCGTTTTTAAAAGCGTTTGGCGCGAGCCTGAACCATATAAAATGTAATGTATCGTTTGCATTGTTGATGTATTCTGTTTGAATGTACCCGTCAATTGTTTTGTCGCGATCGTGAAGCGTTGCTGATATTTTGCTATTGACTGTTTGCGTGGCGGAAGGTTCCTGTGCCGGCAACGCAAGGGCAGCGAGAGATAATAACAATAACACGCAAAAATGTTTCAACAGGATATGCTTTTATTCATTTAAACGATGCAGCCTACCGGCCCTTTGCCGTCAGCACGATACGCAGGGTATCCATCATGATCCCTGCATCGAGGGCGAGCGACAGGTTTTGAAGGTACAACAGATCGTATTTCATCCGCTCGGCCATTTCGCTTACACTTCCCGCATAGCCGAACTTCACCATTCCGAGAGATGTGATGCCTGGCTTAACTTCAAGCAGCAGGTGGAAGGGCAACTGTTGTTCTTCGAGCTGTCGGATATAAAATTCACGTTCGGGCCTCGGTCCCACCAGGCTCATTTCGCCGACGATCACGTTCCAAAGCTGTGGCAGCTCGTCGAGTTTCCATTTGCGCATCGTTCGGCCCCAGGGCGTGATCCGCTTGTCGTTTTTTCCGGAGAGGCCGGGGCCGGCGCTTTCTGCGTCAACATACATTGATCTGAATTTCCTGATCCTGAACTTTTTTCCTTTCCGGCCAACGCGCTCCTGCGAGTAAACCACCGGACCGGTTGATGAAAAATGGACCCTGATGGCCACATAGATAATGAGGGGAGACAAGATAAGAAGGCCCAGAATCGATACAATTACATCCAACAACCGCTTTACCAGCTTTTGCCACGAGTTCATGCGTTTAATCCCTGAATACACTTGCGTTGTTGGTTTTTATCTTATTGAGTATCTGGTGGGCCACATCCATCGCCCTGTAGCCATCGTGGCCCGATACAACCGTCGGTTTATTGTTGACGATCGCGTCCCTGAATTCTTCGAGTTCCCGGCGAATGGCATTCACGTTGGGAACAGGGGGCGTATTTACAGCGATCGTCTTCGTTTCACCTGACGGTGTATCAACGTCAAAAGTGAACGAATTTATATCTTCGGGTGTCTTCAAACGGATAATCTCCGTTTTCTTTTCCAGGAAATCCACGCCGATGTAGGCATCTTTCTGAAAAAGGCGCATTTTTCTCATTTTTTTCATCGAAATACGGCTCGAAGTAAGGTTGGCAACGCAGCCGTTATTGAACTCTATTCTTACGTTGGCGATGTCGGGCGTGTCGGTCATCACAGTAACACCGTTTGCGGCTATCGATTTGACCTCACTTTTTACGAGGCTGAGGATAATGTCGATGTCGTGGATCATGAGGTCGAGGATCACGCTTACTTCGGTTCCCCGGGGATTAAACTGTGCCAGCCGGTGTACCTCGATGAACATGGGATTGAGGTCAAGTCCGGCAATCGAAAGAAAGGCGGGGTTGAAGCGTTCCACATGTCCCACCTGCATTTTTACGTTCGATTCGCGGATGAGCTTGAGCAGATCCCTGGCTTCGTCCATGGTGTTGGCGAGGGGCTTTTCTACGAACACGTGCTTGCCTTTGCGGATGGCTTTCCGGCAAAGGTCGAAGTGGAAATTTGTGGGGGCCACGATATCTACTGCGTCGACGGCGTCCATAAGGGTTTCGGCATCTATGAACCTGGCGAGCTGGTATTTTTCGCTCACCTCCTGTGCCGCTTTGTCGGACGGGTCATAAA
>CBIGXK010000336.1:0-4335 GCA_966193805.1 uncultured bacterium
CTGGTAACAAACCCCGATCATATAAAGCGCCTCGGCATTTTCTTTATTGATAGAAAGCACCTGGTCCCAATGATCAATGGCTTCCTGGTATTTTTTCAAATTATAATAAGTTTGCGCCACCTGGTACAGCAATTCCGGATCAGAAGGCTTCTTTTCAAGCACCTGCTGCAGGTACTCCAGTCCGTTTGCATATTGCCCAACATTGTTGTATGCATAGCCCACGTTTTCGAGGTAGGTGCTTGTTTTTTTATAACCATGTTCGCCGGCCAGCAGAAAATATTGCAACGACTTTTTGTAATCGGGAACAGCAGAGTAAATAAGCGCCAGTTCAAACATCCAGTTATTTCGCGATGTATCCATGGCAATTGCCTTCTCCAAAAAAGCAGCGGCCTGCCGGTAATTGTTCATGTCGAGGTAGGCCCTTCCCGTAAGGTAGGGAACGCGCGGATTATCCGGTTCTTCACTTGCCGCCTTGGTGAAATATTTAATGGCCCGGCCGTAGTCTTCTTCCTGGTATGCTTTTTCTCCTGCTTTTAATGAAGATTCTGTTTGAGCGAAGCTGAGGAATACCTGCAGCAGCAGGCAAATGGATACAAGGATCTTTTGCATAAGGATAGTTCTGAACGGATTTTAAAAACTTATATTGTCACTTCAGCACAATGGCTGCCAGTGGTGGCAAATTTAAGTTTATTTCGTACCATTTTCCCTTTTTATCCACTAAAACCGGCTCTATTAAGGGATTATACACGTCTCCCGATCCCCAATACTCCTTACTGTCGCTGTTGAATATTTCTTTCCATTTGTCTTTACCCGACGTATATACCTTCCAGTTATACCTCACCACCGGCGTCATATTGAGGATCACGAGCACGTCATCAGCAGGATCCTTTCCTTTTCTTTTATATACCACCACCGACTCCTGCCGGTGATTGAGGTCCACCCATTCAAATCCGTCCTGCTTGAACTGCCGTTCATATAAGGCCGGTTCTGCCCGGAGCAGCTTGTTAAGGTCGGTTACATAATGTTTCAGCTTGCTGTGCGGTTCGTATTGCAGCAGTTCCCATTGCAATTCTGTTTTATAGTTCCATTCGCTGGTGGCGCCGAATTCGTTGCCCATGAACAATAATTTTCCGCCGGGATGCGTGAACATGTAGGCATACATCAACCTTAAGTTTGCAAACTTCTGCCAGTCATCGCCGGGCATTTTATAGAGCATCGGGCTTTTACCATGCACGATCTCATCATGGCTCAGCGGCAGCATGAAGTTTTCGTCGTAGTAATACATCATGCTGAACGTAAACTTATCCTGCAAAAACTGCCGGTTGTAAGGATCGGCCTTGAAATAATTAAGCGTGTCGTGCATCCATCCCATCATCCACTTCATTCCAAAGCCGAGGCCGCCCATAAAAGTGGGCTTGCTGATGCCGGGCCAGTCGGTGGCCTCCTCGGCGATCATCTGCACGTCGGGAAAATCGCGGAAGATGGTTTCATTGAGATCTTTCACAAAAGCGATGGCCTCGAGGTTACCATCGCCGCCATATTCATTGGGTTCCCATTCGCCGGCTTCGCGCGAATAATTCAATTTCAGCATCGAGCTCACCGCATCCACGCGCATGCCGTCGATGTGAAACTTATCGAACCAAAAACGTGCGCTCGAAATAAGGAAAGACTTTACCTCTCCCCTTTTATAGTTAAAAATATAGCTGTTCCAGTCGGGATGAAAACCCTTGCGCATGTCTGCATACTCATACGTGTGCGTACCGTCGAACATGTAGAGGCCGTGCGCGTCGTAGGGAAAGTGCGACGGCACCCAGTCGAGTATCACGCCTATGCCGGCGTCGTGAAATGCCTGTACCAGGTTCATGCAATCCTGCGGCGTTCCAAACCGCGAGGTGGCTGCGAAGTATCCGGTGCCCTGGTATCCCCAACTGCCGTCGAAAGGGTGTTCAGTGATGGGCATCAGCTCGACGTGCGTAAAGCCCATTTCCTGGACGTATTTTACGAGCCTGTCCGCAAAAAATTCGTAAGTATTGTAAGATTCCTCATCATGTTTGTTGGGGCGCATCCAACTGGCCAGGTGTACCTCATAAACGCTCCACGGCGCTTTCAGCGAATTGTGCTTCTTCCTGTTTTTCATCCACCCCTTATCATTCCACTCGTGCGAAAGCTCCCACGTGATGGTTGCCGTTGCGGGACGGATCTCCCAAAAATTACCGTATGGATCTCCTTTTTCGGTAACGGCGCCCTGGAAACCATGGATATGGTACTTATACGTTTCCCCCTTTTTCACGCCCGGAATAAATCCCTCCCATATTCCTGAATGGTCGAGCCGCACATACAACGGGTGCGCATGAGCATCCCAGTTATTAAAGTTGCCTATTACGGAAATATAGGTGGC
The DNA here is from genome assembly GCA_966193805.1 of uncultured bacterium. Lineage (GTDB taxonomy): Bacteria > Bacteroidota > Bacteroidia > Chitinophagales > Chitinophagaceae > Flavitalea. The sequence continues at coordinate 2,399 of CBIGXK010000336.1, forward strand.
ATTAGGGGCCCATACCGCGAAATAATATCCCGGTTGGCCCAGCACCTCCCGTTCGTGCGCACCAAACAGTTCATAGGCCCGGTATAGCGTACCGGCCTGAAAGTTCGTTATATCTTCTTCCCCGAAGAGGGAATAGTTCCAAACACTCTTTGTGGAATCAACAAAATGTATTTCCTCGTATTTCTTTTCCATTCCCGCCATAACCTCGTATTAAATCGTTTTTGGAACACTAACAGGGTAATTCTCTACCGGATCATACACATATATCACGCTTGCCGCCGCACACAGCATAAATATACCGGATATTACAAGGGCATACACCGGTTCGTTGTTGTAAATGTATTTTACCATCGGTCCGCCCACTATGCCATTGAGTATTTGCGGTATCGTAATAAAGAAATTAAAGATGCCCATGTAAATCCCCATTTTGCCTGCCGGAATGGAACCGGAAAGAATAACATACGGCATGGCCAGTATGCTTGCCCACGCCACACCCACGCACGCCATCGACACCAGCAGAAATTCCTTGTTAGGAGCAAAATAAAAAGATATCAGCCCAAGGCCGCCAATAATAAGCGAAACGGCGTGCGTGCGCTTGCGCCCGATCTTCGAAGCAATGGAAGCGAGGAACAAAGCATATACCGCCGATACCAAATTATACACCCCGAAAATAATACCCGTCCAGCTTTGTGCCCGCCTGTACATGTCTGAGCTTTTGTCGTCGATGGGCAGTCCGAATATATGTGTAGATATGGAATCTGTTGTGTACACCCACATGCCGAATAATGCGAACCAGCTAAAAAACTGGACCAATCCCAGTTGCTTCATCGTCTTCGGCATCTTTACGAAATCGGTGAAGATGGAAGAAAGACCTGCTGAGGGATGTTCGTTCCTGCCATGATACTTTTCATACTGCCTGGGATCGTGCTCCCGCGTTTTGATAACGGTCCACAAAATAGAGATCATAAACGCCACGGCGCCGATATAGAACGCGTACTTTATGTTATCGCCCACTACCCCTTCGGGTGCGGTTTGGTCAACGCCGAACCATTCGGCAAGCACGAACGGCAGCCATGATCCCACCACCGCGCCTATGCCGATCAAAAAAGTTTGTACCGAAAAGCCGAGTGTGCGCTGTTCGTCGGGAAGGATGTCGGCAACCAGTGCGCGGAACGGTTCCATGGCGAGGTTGAAACAGGCATCCATGATCATCAGGAAGCCGGCGCCAATGATCACCAGCGGCGCGATGCTGCCGAGTATATTGGCGTTGGGCATCAGAACGAGCGCGCTGGCGGAAAGGATGGCGCCTGCAAGGAAATAAGGCTTTCTGCGGCCCAGCCTGCTCCATGTTTTGTCGCTGTAATGACCCACAATCGGTTGAACGATCATGCCGATGAGCGGCGCGGCGATCCAAAACCACGAAAGGTGTTCAACATCGGCGCCGTAATTGCGAAGGATGCCGCTCGCATTTGAATTCTGCAGGGCAAATCCAAATTGGATGCCGAGGAAGCCAAAGCTCATATTAAAGATCTGGGCTACTGAAAGGCGCGGCTTTTTTTGCAGTTCCCCGGCGGGAGCAGCGATAGTGGGTTGGGTTGCCATAAATTTTGTATCAGCCGATCACGAAACCATTGGGTACCACTGCACCTTTCTTGATCACGATTATTCCGTCTTTAACTGTGTATAGAGGATGATCGGTATTTTCCAGGTGCGTGCCGCCATTGATCTGCACATCATCGCCTATGCGGCAGTTCTTATCAACGAGAGCATGTGCAATGGTGCAGCGGTTGCCGATGCCAATATTCGGAATACCGTGTTGATGAGCATTTTCTATTTCCTCGATGGTTTCAAAATAGTCATTACCCATGATGTACGAGCTGACGATCGTGGAGCCGTAGCCAATGCGTGAGCGGATGCCGATCACGCTGTTTTCAATT
>CBIGXK010000337.1:0-4331 GCA_966193805.1 uncultured bacterium
CCAGTTGGCTGCTTTCATTGACGCCACACCAAAAACGATTGATAATTACCGGCTACGTCGGCATAAGTTGGGTCGTATAGAAAGCGAACAGCTATTGCAGTTAATGTCGCTTTACAAAAAAGGGAACGAAATTTTTGGCAGTTCTGAATCTTTTAATTTATGGCTGAAGCAACCGGCTTCCGGGCTGGGAGGCATCATTCCCTTTGACCTGCTCTATACCCAAGGTGGGATCAACCTGGTTATGGAAGAATTGCTCAGGATAGAATACGGGGCGCTGGCATGATCGTTTACCGTATTAGCCTTGCAAAATGGGCAGGCCGTCTCACACCATCGGGTCGTGCTGCGCGCTGGAACAGCAATGGTCATTTTATGCTTTATGCTGCGAGTACCAGGGCGCTTGCCTGTTTGGAAAACATGGTCCACCGCCGAAGCATCGGCCCAGACGATCTTTTCCGCGTTACCCTGATAGAAATTCCGGACGACTTAACCCTGAAAATGCTGGACAAGAAAAAGCTGCCTGTTGCGTGGCACGAATATATCAATTACACTTCTTGTCAGGCTATAGGAGATGCATGGTTGAACCAAAATAAATCTGCTGTGCTACAAGTACCTTCGGCCATTATTACGGAGGAGTACAATTTTTTGCTCAATCCACAGCATCACGACTTTCCGCGTATAAAAATTCTTTCCACCGAGAACTTTTCGTTTGATGAACGCTTATTAAAGTAATCATCAATCCAGCCTGGCTACGTCTACCTCTCCAAGATGGATACCCTTCACAATTTGAGCGCCTCCCTTGTAACGAAGTTTAGCCTCACCGAAAGAAGTGATCTTGATCCGATCGGAAACATTCATGCGGAAATCGGCCTCACCGTACGCGGTAAGTTTCGCTTCCTTGCCGGATATTGCGGCCGTATTGACAGTGCCCTCTCCATAGCAGGTATACGATTGTTGGGCGACCGATCCTGACTGAATTTCAACGGAGCTTTCACCGTAAATGGTCGTATTCAGGTCGTTGATATGCACTTCTGCAAACGAGATGGCGGACTCGCCATACAGCTTTAAAGTGAAGCGCTCGACCGACAATGGACTCGGGCAGCTAAAGCGCTCTTCTCCCCGCAGGGAAAGTGCATCCAGTTGTTTATAAAAGATGGTTACAGCGACGGCATGAGCAGGATATAAGTCGTGGCGGATGGGGCTGTTCCTGCTCTCGCGCGACTTGCGGGGAATCTCTTTGGCGCCTTCGAGGAAAACCCTTAAAGTGCCATTTTTGGCTTCGATATGCAGTTTGTCGGGGTCAACGATGGAATGATCGACGACAACACGCTCCTGATCGCCCTGAATAAAGGTGGCTTCGATGTACGGGCTCACGATCACCTTATGAAACGAACGGGTGGTGACAGTTTGACTATAAACGGTGTTGGCGATTAAAACAAACAAAGTAGCGGTCAAAAAACGCGTGAAATTGAGCATGGAGCGAATGTTTGATGATATTACGCACGAGCCAGCGCAAATGTTACAGTTGCAGAAGAATTTAACCGGCTACGGCTGTCGCCCTCTCTCCTCTCGCAGATACCGGCAACACAGATATGAAAATGAACGTAAAGTGTACGAAACCGGACAATTCATAAAAGGAAATATATCAGAACCGGTTGGTTATGAACGTGTAAAAAAACAGGCACTTTTCTGGCGACAGCACTACTCTACTCTATTCTAAAATCAGAAGCATGTTCAAAAACTATCTGCTCGTTGCCCTTCGCCAGTTGACCAGGAACCGCGGCTACTCCTTTATCAATATCTTCGGGCTCGCCACGGGCATGGCGATCGCCCTGGTAATCGGCATCTGGGCGTACGACGAGATTTCCATCGATCAACATATCCCGAACGGCGATCGCGTGGTAGAGTTCATGCAAAACCAATGGCCAAAGGAGCATACCGACGAAGATACGCCGCCCTCCTACGTCGGCACCACCGTGTCCCCGGCTCTCAATCCCTGGCTGCATAAAGAAGAATATCGCGATGTGTTCGATGCAACGGCGATGGCCATGTGGCCCGTTCAGCATTTGCTGGTGAACGGCGACAAAAGCATCGTTCACGCCGGCGCATCGGCAGAGTACACCTTCCCAATAGTTTTCGGCTTTCGTTTCCTGAGCGGCACCGCCGAATCCATGCGTGACCCCAACACCGCTCTTATTTCAAGGTCAACAGCTATTGCGCTCTATGGTACCGAGAACGCAGTCGGTAAAACCTTCAACTATGAAAACCGCCGTCCGTTTACCGTCGGCGGCGTGTATGCCGATCAGCCGGCGAACAGCAGCTTGCGTGATTATAACTTTCTTATCTCGATGGCCAACGAGGAAACCAGTTGGGTGAGGAATATTGATAACTTCGAAAATCATAGTTGCCGCATCTATGCCCGTCTGGCCGCTAACGTCACTGCAGAACAGGCAACGGCCCGCGTCAAGAATATCTGCAGCCCTTACGTGAAGTTCGCGTACGAAACCTATGAATTGTTTCCCTTCCAAGACCTGTATCTGCATTATGACGAGGGTAACTCCCTCGGCGACGGCCGTATTGCTTACGTCAGAATGCTTAGTATCATCGGCGTGTTTATCCTCCTGCTCGCTTGCATCAATTTTATGAACCTGGTAACGGCCCGCAGCGAAAAACGCGCGAAGGAAGTGGGCATTCGCAAAACTGTCGGCTCACTGCGTCGGGATCTTATCGGCCAGTTCCTTTGTGAATCGGTTCTTCTGGCATTATTATCTTTTGTGTTCGCGATTGCATTGGCAGCGCTGACGCTGCCCTGGTTCAATCAGTTGGCTGGTAAAACCATGACTTTCCCCTGGACGAACCCACTCTTCTGGATTTTTTCATTGGTATGTGCCCTGCTCACTGGCCTCCTGGCCGGCAGCTATCCGGCTTTCTACCTGTCGGGCTTCCGGCCGGTGGTAGTTCTGAAAGGGTTATCCAAAGCCGGCAGAGGGGCAAGCAGTCCGCGCAAAGTTCTCGTTGTGGCTCAATTCGCCATTTCGCTCGCGCTTATCATTGGAACCATCGTTGTATTCCGTCAGATTCAGTTTGCCAAAGATCAACCGCTTGGCTATAATCAGGCCGGACTCATCTCTGTTCCGGTGAATACGCAGGAATTGGACACGCATTTCGAGGCTCTGCGCCAGGGCCTGCTCAATACGGGCATGGTCGCTAATGTTGCGAACTCCTCCACGGACCTCAATGGATTTAATATGAATAATTTTCTTGAGTGGGAAGGAATGAGTGAGGAAGCAAAATCGCTCACATTCCGGGATGTTTTCGTTAACGCCGATTTTGGACCGACTATCGGTTGGAGCATCATTAAAGGACGGGATTTCTCCCGGGCACATGTTACCGACAGCACGGCCGCCATTGTTAACGAAACGGGTGCCCGCATTCTCGGATTTAAAGATCCCATTGGCAAAACCATCAAACATTGGGGGAAGTCGTACACCATCATCGGCGTCACGAACGACATGATCAGCAATAATCCCTATTACCCGGTGCAGCCCGCGATCTTCATGGGTGATGGTGGCCATTCGGTCTTTACGATCCGCATCAAGGATGGCACGCCGGTGCGCACCGCCCTTGCCGCGATGGAACCTGTTTTCAAACAGTTCAACCCGGCCAGCCCCTTTATCTATTCCTTCATAGATGAAGAGTACCAAAAGAAGTTTAATACGGAGTCGCGGATTGGCAATCTGGCAACGGTGTTCTCCGTTCTGGCGATCCTTATATCTTGTTTGGGTCTCTTTGGTCTTGCCTCGTTTGTCGCCGAGCAACGAACAAAGGAGATAGGCGTCCGTAAAGTACTTGGGGCCAGCGTTACGGGTTTGTGGGCGCTGCTCTCCACCGATTTTATAAAGCTGGTGGTGTTGTCGATGCTGATTGCGATGCCGCTTTCTTACTACTGCATGCATCAATGGCTGCAAAACTACGCGCTGCATACTTCTTTATCCGCGTGGATCTTTGTGGTTGCCGGCGCGGGCTTGTTGGTTGTTACAGTGGCCACAGTTAGTTACCAGGTGGTGAGGGCGGAGTTGATGAATCCCATCAAAAGCCTCCGCTCCGAGTGATTTTGACTTTCGATTTGTGAGATTAGATGTTGACTCCTTTCCTATGTAATTGCCATTTTTGACTAACAGTATCTTGCCACGTGATCGAATATGAGTTGTCGCACTCTGGCACGCGCTTAGTTTTTACTAGAACCTCTCATTATTATACGGTCGTCCAATGTTCCTTCACAATTTTATAGAACTCTTCGGTAGGCTTCCGTTCAACAAAGGTCAGAGTAAGAA
>CBIGXK010000338.1:0-4256 GCA_966193805.1 uncultured bacterium
ACGGAGGAAGATTTGAAGAAACTTGAGGTGAAGATGAATGAGCTGGCAAAGCAGGTCAACCGTTATGACCGTAAGGAAATTTCAAAGGCCGATGCCGTAAAATACTTCACCGATAAGTCGGACGAATACAAGCTCGATCTGCTGCAGGGATTAAAAGATGGCGAGATCACCTTTTACACCCAGGGCAATTTCACCGACCTGTGCCGCGGACCGCATATCCCCAATACGGGGTTCATCAAAGCGATCAAGCTGACGAACGTTGCCGGTGCCTACTGGAAGGGCGATGAAAGAAATAAAATGCTTACCCGCGTGTACGGTGTCACCTTTCCAAACCAGAAGGAACTTGATGGATACCTGGAGATGCTCGAGGAGGCCAAAAAAAGGGATCACCGCAAGCTCGGCAAGGAACTGGGCATCTTCACTTTCGATGACGAGGTGGGCCCGGGATTGCCTTTGTGGATGCCCAATGGTACCGTCATCATAGAAGAGCTGGAAAAACTCGCCAAATCCACCGAGGAAAAAGGTGGTTATAAGCGTGTTGTCACCCCTCACATCGCCAAAGAGAGTTTGTACCTTACATCCGGGCATTTACCTTATTACCAGGACGGGATGTTTCCTCCGATGGAACTGGAAGGAGTGAAGTATTACCTGAAGGCAATGAATTGTCCGCATCATCATAAGATATTTGCAGCCGAGCCGCGCAGTTACAAGGACCTGCCGCTGCGGCTGGCGGAGTACGGCACCTGTTACAGGTACGAGCAAAGCGGCGAATTGTTCGGCCTGATGCGGGTGAGGTGCCTGCATATGAACGATGCGCACATTTATTGCAGCAAAGACCAGTTCTATGACGAGTTCAGGAAGGTGAACGAAATGTACCTGAAGTATTTCAAAATATTTGGCATCGACAGGTACGTGATGCGGCTGAGTCTTCATGAACCCTCCAAACTGGGGCAGAAGTACATCGACGAGCCGGAATTGTGGATAGAAACTGAAAACCTGGTCCGCGACGTGCTGGTAAAAACGAATACGCCGTTTGTGGAGGTTGCCGACGAGGCGGCGTTTTACGGACCGAAAATTGATGTGCAGATATGGAGCACCATTGGCAGGGAGTTCACGCTGGCCACCAACCAGGTGGATTTTGCGCAGGGTAGGAGGTTTAAGCTGGAATTTACCAATAAGGACAACCAGCCCGAGGTGCCATTGATCATTCACAGGGCGCCCCTGGGCACCCATGAGCGGTTCATCGGTTTCCTGCTCGAGCATTACGCTGGTAAATTCCCTGCCTGGCTGGCGCCGTTGCAGGTCAGGGTTTTACCGATCAGCGACAAGTTTCTGGAATACGCACAAACTGTTTCAGATAAGCTGAAAAAAGCAGATATTCGTACGGAGGTGGATGAACGGAGCGAGAAGATTGGCAAGAAGATCAGGGATGCGGAGGTGGCGAAGGTGCCTTATATGCTGATCATCGGCGAGAAGGAAGTAAACGACGGCAAGGTGTCGGTGAGAAGGCAGGGGAAAGGCGACGAAGGATCGATCGATCCGGATGAGTTCATTGCAAGGCTGCAACAGGAAATCACGAACAAGGAAAGTTAAGGTTTTGCCGATTGCCGATTGCCCATTGCCCATTGCCCATTGCCCAAAAAAACACACCCTCCTCCTTTCCCAGGGGGAGCATTAAACAATAAAACAAGCATCAGTTATCCTTGGGAGGGATAATAAATTAATTTATGGCATTTCCACCCAGGCAACCGAGGGGATTTAATCCCCGGTTCAAAAGAGAGCAGCAACAGGAACACAGAACCAACCACATGATACGTGTTCCGCAGGTGAGATTGGTTGGCGACAATGTAGAAGTAGGGGTTTATTCAACACAAGAGGCGATGAAAATTGCGCAGGACCAGGGATTGGATCTAGTCGAGATCTCTCCGCAGGCCGACCCTCCAGTGTGTAAAATAATTGACTACAATAAATTCCTGTACGAGAAGAAGCGTAAGGAAAAAGAAATGAAAGCGAAAAGCAAGTCGGCGGAAGTGAAAGAGATACGTTTCACGCCCGGCACCGACGATCATGATTTCGATTTCAAATCCAAACATGCCGAAAGCTTCCTGAAAGAAGGAAACAAAGTAAAGGCATACGTGCAATTCAAAGGCAGGGCCATTATGTTTAAGGAAAGAGGCGAACTGCTGTTGTTGAAGTTTGCCGAAAGACTGGCCGACGTGGGTCAGCCCGAGGCTCTTCCGAAAATGGAAGGGAAGAGGATGCTGATCATCTTTGCGCCCAAAGCGCAAAAGAAGAAAGCTGGTCAGGAAAAACCGCAATCGTAATTACGCCGCCGGCGAGGCGGTTACCCGAAATAAAAAGTGCATCTTCCTTTCGGCAAGATGCACTTTTTTCATCCGGAAAATATCCACGAGTTAGAGTTTTATAAATTCTACGCGGCGGTTATTTGCTTTTCCCGTTTCTTTGGTATTGTCGTCAACCGGCTGTGATTCACCTTTTCCATCGGTTTCCATCCTCGATTCGTCAATGCCGAATTCCGAATGAAGCGCCGCTCTAACCGCTGCCGCTCTTCTTTTGGACAGTTCGAGATTTGCGGCATCGTCGCCATCCGAATCTGTATGTCCCACTATCTTAACGCGAACGCTGCTGTTTTCCTTCAATACATTGGCAATATCTTTCAGCGTGCCGTAGGATTCGGCTTTCACCACATCTTTATTGACGTCGAATAAGATACCTGAGGTAACAAATTTTCCTTCCGTGATTAATTTGGCGCGGGTGTCGGGAGCGCCTATGGCGAGGCGCAAATTATTGAGCAGGTAAAAATCATTGTTTTTTGCGTAGGCGCCCTGGCTGCCGATCGTCAATGCATTATAAGTTGAGGCGGCATCGAATGCGCGGGGGATATCCCAAATTTTTTCCCCGTTAAGGTAAACGCGAAGGCGTTGCTTTTGCCGCCATATCGAAATATGTGCAAATTTTGACGTGGTACTGTTCCAGCTTGTAAATCCGACGTCGTTGTTGATCTGGTGGGTGCCGCCTTTGCCGGCAATAAGTTTCGAATTTCCATTTGCGCCGCTGGCGGTTACATACGGCTTGAACTCGAGGTGAAGGGCGTGATCGCCCTGCCACTGCACATAATAGCCGTACTTCGCAAATTGATCGGGATCTTTGAGATTGACAATATTGAAGGCGAGGGGCCAGGAGTTCCAATTGTCGTTAACACCGAGGTCGAATTCCAGCGTAAAGTTTTCAGGAAGCGAGGTGATGAATTCCGGATGATAGGCGCCGTCCTTCGCGATCTTCAGCCATTGGCCATCCCTGTTGTTCAGCTTCACCACCTCCGCCGTGGCATTGGTGTTCCATCGCTGCGGAAAGTCGCCGATTTCGGTTCGCGCAAAATCTTCATAGGCGATCACTTTTTCGCCGGGTACAAAATCATACTTTGAATAAGCTTCCAGCTTCGCTGGTTTTCCTTCCGATGAAGGTTCATCGGAAGCAGAGGTGCTGCTGTTGCTGCTATTATCACTGCTCACGGTTGAATTATCGTTGCCGGCGTTTGTGTTGGATTCGTTGTCTGACCTGTTATCATTATCTTTCTTATTTTTCTTGCCGTCGGTGGCGTCGTCGATCGTCTTATCGACCTTGTCTCCGGTTTTCTGTTCGATTTTGTTTTTTGCGCGTTCGGCGATGCGTTTGATGAATTGTGCTTTGGACGACGACAGCACGCCGAGGGTAATGAAGAGAAACACCAGCTTTTTCATAATTCACAAGTTTAGTTAGGTACTTTAAAGTTAATGAAGTTGATCGGCCCTTCGGTAAATTAATTTTGATTTTTAAGCAGCTTTGATTTATGTTTGTCGCACCTTGCTTAAACGTTTAACCGAAAAACGGAAATCATGCCCACACACAACGAGCGCCGGTCATTTCTCAAGCAACTTACTCTCGGCGGCGTCGGCGCCGCAATAACGCCGGCAGATATTTTTGTCGCGGAACGCACAGCAAAGGAAAACACCAGGCAGAAAAACGTTGCCTACACGTCGCAGCAGCAGCGAGCATTCAACGCCGCTTACGAAGGCGACCACCTGAACAGGATAGCCTTTCCCATCGGCGGCATCGGCGCCGGCATGTACTGCCTCGAAGGCACGGGCGCCATCTCGCACATGAGCATCAGGCACAAACCGGAAGTCTTTAACGAACCCGGCATGTTCGCCGCCATCTCCGTCAAAGGTGATGATCCGAAAGCAAAAGTGCTGGAA
>CBIGXK010000339.1:0-4247 GCA_966193805.1 uncultured bacterium
CCATGAATGGTAGATAATCCGGATCCAATCTCATTTTTGTCGTAATAAAAAGTGGAGGCCGCCTTGAAAGAAAAGTTCAATATCCATTTGCGAAAACACCGGAGGCGGCATTTTGCACGGAAATTGACGTAGCATCTGATTCCCGTGTCGAAGAAAGACGGAGTGCTACCCACATAGAGAAGATCATTTTCGTACGCGTAGATCCGCGTGTCGTAACCGGCACTTTCGAAGTACTGTATCCGGAAATTGGCCGACCAGGGATGCTCCATTGGCTTGTAAATAACATCAGTATAAAAGAAGAACCCCGATTCGGGCGCCTCGTCCTTTTTGCTTTGATAGAAACATGTTTCTGTCCGGCTCCTCAGCAAAACCGCAGGGGACAATTGATAGTTCATCTGCGTTCTCCAGTTGCTTTGTACCCGCTGGTCGGGAAAGTCGATAGGATGATCACCCTCCGCGTTCAGCGGTTTCATTCGCAGCCGGTAGCGCGTGTACAACTCGATTTGCCGGGAAGGCTTCCAGGTTACCTGCGCCAGGTATTGGGCACCATCTGATGGCGCATCGACCCTGTATCTGAGCCAGGGGAACGAGAAGACGTCTGCGTAGGCATCTATGCGGTATTTGCCGGAGGGACGGAAGCTGATACCCGCATAAAACCCTTTTTCGTTCGATGGGGCGCTGCTTTCCGTAAAGGCATTTCCATAGACTGCCTGGTACGATTTGTCAATGCTTCTGAACAACATTGCCAGGTCAACTTTTGGGTTAAGACTGGTGAGCGCTCCCAGAACCACCGCCGGCTTTCTGTGGTGATCGATCGCGATTTCACCGAAGGCGTGAATATTCCTGATGGTAACACCGTAATCAATTCCCACATTCGACCAGTCTTTGCCTTTTATCGAGTAAAGATTGTAAGGCTGGTCTCTTTTTAAAAGAGGAATCGAATAGCGATACCTCACCATGTTGAGCGAAATATGGGAAGTGCCCAGTTTTCTTTTCAGGCTTCCACCCGTCGTGAGCAATGTTGCCGTGTACTTGTCGGCCACTTCGCCTGCCGAGCGATTTAGTCCCGAAGTGATAATGGAGGTGATGACCGGACCCTGCGATTCATCTGTATCAATGTTAGCATTGAGTTTACGAAAAGACGTAAAAAGTGTCAGCTCATATTGCCTGAAGTTTCCGGTGACCGCAATGCCGCGGTGAAAGTTATACTCGCCGGCCGATTGATACGGTCTAAGTACTTCGCTTTGCCTTTTGATGCCAAGCACGCCGGCGCTCTTCTTGAATGCCTGGCTCTGCCAATGTATCAGCCCCTGCCCAAGGTTAACAGTGTAATCCCCAAGCGCCAGCGACTTGATCCAGCCGCACTCCCGCATAAAAAAGTGAAAGGAGTTAAAGTCCATCATAAAAGGAAACTTTCCGGCAACAAGCGGTTCACCAGCATCCTTCTCTCCTGTAAAACCATACTGCAAAAGATGGCGGTAGCGGTATTTGTAGCGAATGAATAAGGCAGCCCTCCCACCAGTGAACCCTGAAAGATTATCCCGTCGAAAACCTTCCGCTATCTCCGGAATAATTACGGGCCTGACCGTAAGTACGTGGTCGCCTTTTGCAAATCTTTCGCTTACAGAAGAAATTTTGACGGTACCGTCGCTGAGCGCAACGAAGGGCATGATTCTCCTGATAATGTCGCTGGTGAATCCCGGCACGGCCTGTAATTCATAAATATCCACGAGGTCGCCGAGTACCGACCGGTAATGAAGGAGATTGCTGACGAGCAATGCGTCCAGCAAGGGAAAATTTTCCATTTCCTCTGCCGTGCCGTTGAGATTTAATGGATGACGGCTGTATTCCCTCAATTGTTGAAAGTAATAATCATCCTCGGGATCGGTTTCTTCCGACTCCGAGAGTTCCTCGAGTTTGGAGCCGTTAAGATCATCCGTGTCGAAACCATCGAACTGCGCAAAAACCGGAAATGGAAACACGAGCAATATGATAACTAAAAACTTCATTCCGGTTGCACAACATTTTTTGGTTGAAATAATAAGGTTAGCGACGGACTGATGCCGAGGACCGGGTGGAACGCACAACCCGTTTCGACCCTCAGATTTTTCCATTGCCATCCTGCGCTGATGAACGGTTGATGGTTTTGTGCTGTCCAGTATCCTTTGAAGAAAAAATCAGACGCATATTGGTAACACAATGCAAAAATCACCTGCGGTGTTTTTTCCTCTTCCTTTTCCAATTCAATACCGAGGTAAAGATTTGGCGACAACAAGCATCCTATACCCATTTGTATGGTAGTGGCCAATGGGTAATTTTTTCGTTCGCGAGCCCTGAAGAAACCTGGATTCGTGATACGAAAACTGGAATATACTTTGTCTGATAGCCGCCAAAGCGAAGCGAGGCCATATTGCAGATATGACTCGGCCGGGTTGCCCGCAAAATGAATGAAATGATAATTGAAGATGGCGCCGAGAGTTATCTTTCCAAGTGAAAAACCGTAATTAAGGCCGCAAGTGTTTTCATTATATTCCTGATCACCAAAATATCTTAACCGGAGGGAGAAGCCGCTTGGCGATTTTCTGTACGACGCGGACAAGGTAAGCCTATTGAAACCCGGTATAAGAAATCGGTTTTCGACATTTAGGCCGGCGCAAAAACCACTTAACCCGGATAACGTGGCAGGATTTATTGCATGGGTAAATGCGTCTGTAACCATGGGCGCATACCTTGCCGCCGCCTGGTATGGTGCGGAGGCCGGATAGATTAAAGCCTGCGCGTGAATTTGAACAAGCGTGCACAAAAAAATTGTTGGCTGCAATAATATTTTGCAAATGAAATTCATCGCAGCAAAGATTCGCAGGAGTGCAAAACAAACAATGTGAAAAACACGGCGATTTCACCGTTTTATTCTTACCTGCATATTTTGGGCAGCGGTGTTTGTCATCCTATCTTTGGCACATGAAAATATTGGACGGACAATTGGTATCGCAAGCCACAAAACAGGAATTAAAAATCAAGGTTGCAGATCTTTTAAAAGAAAATAAAAGGGTGCCGCATCTTGCTGCCGTGCTCGTTGGAAATAACGGCGCAAGTGAAACATATGTGGCATCGAAAGTGCGGACGTGCGAGGAAATTGGTTACCGGTCAACATTGATCCGGCTCGAGGATACGGTCACCGAAGAGGAACTGTTGAAAGAGATTGCTGCGTTGAATCACCAGGAAGATGTGGACGGGATCCTTGTACAGTTACCATTGCCAAAAGGCATTTCCGAACAAAAAGTAATAGATACAATTGATCCCAACAAGGATGTGGATGGCTTTAGTTCCGTCAATGTAGGCAGGATGGTCCAGGGGCTGCCCACATTTGTTCCGGCGACACCCTACGGAATAATGCTGCTGCTGGAATATTACAGGATCGACACGAAAGGAATGAATGCGGTGGTGATCGGCAGAAGCAATATTGTCGGCCGTCCCATCAGTGTGTTGCTGAGCAATGCCACGAACCCGGGGAATTGCACCGTAACCGTTTGCCATTCACAAACCCGAAATATCAAAGAGATCAGCCGAAAAGCCGACCTCATCGTGGCGGCCCTCGGCAAACCTGCATTTCTGACCGCCGATATGGTAAAAGAAGGCGCCATCGTCATTGACGTTGGCATTACCAGGGTACCGGATGCCACGAAAAAAAGAGGATATGCATTGCGTGGAGACGTGGATTATGAGGCAGTTGCTCCGAAATGCAGCTATATCACGCCGGTACCAGGCGGCGTGGGGCCCATGACCATCGCGGCACTCATGAAAAACACCTACACGGCATGCATGCGCCGGTAGGTCCGGTTGTCACCGCACATTCCGAAAAAGGGTAAATAACAGGAAATTAGGAAAGAAATCGTAGGGAAAGAGCGAAATTTGCCAGTTATGCAAACAGGTGTTTCAGAGGTTGCCACAAGGGCACTTCCTGTCATGGAATCGTTTTACACCATCCAGGGAGAAGGTTATTACCAGGGACGGGCGGCCTATTTCATCCGCCTGGCAGGGTGCGATGTGGGCTGTGTGTGGTGCGACGTGAAAGAAAGCTGGGAAGAGGAAAAATATCCGAGGCTGAACATCGGCGAAATCGTGTCGGCCGCGGCTTCCCATGCGGGCCGGCTGGCGGTCGTAACGGGAGGTGAACCGTTGATGCATGACTGTTCGGCATTAACCGATGCGCTGCATGACGCCGGCTTTACCACGAATATGGAAAC
>CBIGXK010000340.1:0-4221 GCA_966193805.1 uncultured bacterium
GTGAGGGCCAACCGGCTCCGGACAGGTTTAACCGTCTCGATCATCGCCTTTGGCATCATGGCGCTTGTGGGCATCAAAACGGCGCTTACGGCCATGCAGCAGAAATTCATGGAAAGCTTTTCCTCCATGGGCGCCAATGGGTTCACCATTCGTTACACGGAACCCCGGAGAAACTTCCGCAACGGCGAAATGAAAAAACAGGAAAAGGGAGCGCGAAAAGAAAAGCAATCCAACACGGGTAAACCCATCACGCGCCTGCAGGCCGAAAGTTTCAGGGAGAATTTTAAATTTCCTGCAAGCGTTTGCCTCAACATATTCGGCTCGCGCGATGCCGTGGTTTCCTATGCAAGCAAAAAAACGAACCCCACTATTCGCGTGTACGGCAGCGACGAAAATTTTGTTGAGCAAAACGGCTTTACCGTTGCATACGGCCGCGCATTGAACCAACTGGATGTATCCAGCGGCCGCAACGTGTGCCTCATCGGCAGCGACGTAGCCAAAAAACTATTCGGACAAAATCCTGAGAAGCCGCTCGAGCAGATGATTCGTGTAAATAATATTCCATACCGTGTGGTGGGCGTGCTGGGCGAAAAGGGATCATCGCTCGGCTTTAGTTGGGACAATGTGATCGTAACATCATACCGCAACGTGTTGCGCTTCTTTAACTCCAATGAAAATTCATCGTTCACGATACAGGTGAAGGTGGATGACATACGCAATATGGATGCGGCGATAGGCGAGGCCACCGCCGCGTTCAGACCGATACGCAGGTTAAATACAACAGAAACGGAAAATTTTGAGATTGATAAAAGCGACAGCTTTGTCGAAATGCTGTTGAATCAATTGGGTTACCTGACGGGCGCCGCAATTGTTATTGGATTTATTACCCTTACCGGTGCGGCCATCGGGTTGATGAACATCATGCTGGTGGCAGTAACCGAACGAACGAAAGAAATCGGATTGGTAAAGGCAATTGGTGGTAAGCAAATCAATGTGCGCCAGCAATTTCTTTTCGAGGCGATCATTATCAGTTTAATGGGAGCGTTGTTTGGCGTGATACTCGGCGTAATTCTCGGTAATGGTTTCAGCATTATACTGAACACCGGTTTCGTGGTACCCTGGGACTGGGTGATGCTTGGTATCGTTATCTGTTCGATTGTTGGGTTACTTGCCGGTTTGTATCCGGCGTTAAAAGCTTCGCGCCTGAATCCGATAGAGGCGTTGAGGTATGAATAGGCAATGGGCAATAGGCAATGGGCAATCGTGAGACGTGAGATGTGAATTTCCCCGCTGGCAGGTGGACTGAATAAGATGAGCCCTAATATCCCCCGCTGGCGGGGGTGGCGCGAAGCGCCCGGGGGTGGACCGCTGATGGGTATTCAGCATTTAAGATGTTGTTGTAAATAAGCAACATTACATTGCCCTATTGCCTACTCCCCATTCTCTCCCTCCAGCGCCTCCTCAATCCTTTCCTTCACATCCTGCAAATGATACCTGCTCATCCGGTCGCTGTACGAAGGCAGCGCGCGCGATATCTCATCTTCTAACATCCTCAACGTCGCCTTTGCCACAGAAACTATATCTGATTTTTCGGGTTCCAGCGCAGGGCCAATAAATATCGTGATGCCGGGTCTGCCCGACGAACCCGACGGAGGATCCACTATCCGGATCATTCTTTCAACATATGCCTTTTGCAGGTTGCGCCTGTAATTGTCTATCGGCTTTCCCGAAGGCAGTTCCGACCAAATTCCTTTTCGCAGGTCGGTCATGAACTCATCAAGCGTATACGTATTTTTTTCGCGGTTGGCGGAAGAGATCAGCCGCTGCAACCTCGACGTCTCAAAAAGGCTGCGCAATTGGTCATCCTGCAGGTCGCTGATGGGGTCGGATGCAGGCGGGGTGGTGACGTTCAGAATATTTTTGTCGAGCAGCCACACCGGCGTTTGAAAAAGGTTTTTTTGGAGGAAGGCCATCGCTGACCGTTGAATATTCTTCGGAACCACGGTGTACACGGGTCCGGGCTGGTCGCTGGTTTTTGAATCGGTATAAATGCCGCCAATGTTCATCATCACATGGCCCATGTACCTCGAATATTGTTTCACCACTTCATCGTAAATCTTATCCAGCTTTTCAAAATTCTCTCCTTCAATATTTATCCAATTGGGCAGAACGGGCAGTATGCTTTTTAGATTTTTGATTCCGTATTCACTCGCCTTCATGGCATTGTCGCCAAGGTCTTCGGACTGCGCACGCGGATCTGTCCTGTTCATGTGGATGAAGCGCAGCCGCGGGTTGTCTGCCTGCTTCTTCACCCAATCATTTAGTATTTTCTTTTCTTCTTTTTCTGTTTTGCCTGGAAATCGCCTGTATCCCCATTCAATGGCCCACAGGTCGTAATCGCCAATGCGCGGAAACAGTCCTTTCTCGTTGATGCTGTCTTCCGGCTGCGCCACGTAATTAAACCGTGCATAATCCATTATGGAAGATGTGTGGCCATTGGCCTCCACCCATTTTTTATCGCGCAGCTTTTCAACGGGGGTGGCAAACGAGGCGCCCATATTATGCGGCAACCCAAGGGTGTGACCAACCTCGTGCGAAGACACGAACCTGATCAGTTGCCCCATTAAAGTATCGTTGAACACGGGGTTGCGGGCGCGTACGTCATTTACGCCGGCCTGCACGAGGTACCACTGGTACAGCAGGCTCATTACATTGTGGTACCAGTTGATGTGCGACTCAAGTATTTCGCCGGTGCGCGGATCGTGGATGTGCGGCCCCGAGGCGTTGGGAATATCGGAAGGCTTGTACACGATCGCCGAATAGCGGGCATCTTCGAGGCTCCAGGTGGAATCCTCTTCGTTGGTGGGCGCCTCCCTGGCCATGATTGCGTTTTTGAAGCCCGCTTTTTCGAAGGCTTTTTGCCAGTCGTTCACCCCCTGGATCAGGTAGGGTACCCACTTCTTCGGGGTGGCGGGATCGATATAAAAGAGGATGGGCTTCCCGGGTTCAACCAGTTCGCCATTTTTATATTTGGTGGTGTCTTCGGGTTTGGGTTCGAGGCGCCACCGGGTAATGAGGCTCACGTCTTTGACCCCCTGGGGGTCAACGTCAAAATCGGTGTACTCGGTGGTAAAATAGGATACGCGGTCGTCGTAATAACGGGGCCGCATCAATGTTCGGGGAAGAAGCACCATCGAACTGTTGAGTTCGAAAGTTGAATTGGCGCCCGAGGGTGGCGTTAAGCTGCGCGACAGGGATGACGTGGATCCCGAGCTTCGCGAATACGTTTTAACGGTCCTGATTTCGGTGTTGATGGGGTAGGTGCGGATGTCGGAGATATAGGACTTATCTGCCTGAAGGCCACCTAGTTTTAGCGCCGTTTTCACGGAGCCGGAAAAGAAGAAAACCTCGTTGTCGCCAGACAGTACATCGGTTACATCTATCACTGTTCCATTAGAATCCGAGGGCGCGGCTTTGATCTCGAAAACCGCGGAAATTGGCTGGATGTTTGAATTCATCACAGACCTGTACATGGCGCCGGCGGTATCGCGGGCATACACGGCGTAGGAAATGGTGCGGAGGAATATTTTATTATTAGGGCCCTTCTCGAACCGGATCACATTCTGGTTGATCTCGTCGCCCGCGTATCCAAAGAAGCCGGACCTGGTATTGGCGGGCGCCTTGGCGATGCGGTTAACGAGGAGTATGTCGCGGTACAGCAGGGAGTCGGCGATTTCGAAAAACCATTTGTCTTCAACACGATGCACCGTCAGCAAGCCCTTCCGGGTGTCGGCGCTGTCAGGTATTACGTCGCGGTACGGCCTGGGTCCTTTCCTGGGTTGGGCGGGAGAGGTGAGCACGACGGTTTTTGACGTATCGCGCTGTACTGGAACGGTTTTTTTATGCTGACCCATTGCAGATGTCATACACAAAAGGCTGCTAACCACGGTTAGCAGAATTATTCTATTGTGGCTCATCAGTATAGGAATGTAAAAACATAGCTTGGGTGGTGAAGATAACGAAATTGGAAAACCTGTACTTTTCACGCGCTACATTTGAATATTGTTTATATTGTGTGCCCTTTGAAAAACTTTTGCCGGTAATTTGTTCCTGTAAAAAAGTTTTTCAGTACAATTGCTATGCGTAAGTTCTACCTAAAATTGTATTAGTAAAAATTTCAATCACTAAAAAAACAAATCATGTCTGAGACAAAACCAAATG
>CBIGXK010000341.1:0-4212 GCA_966193805.1 uncultured bacterium
CCTGCACACGGTGATGTGCACCTCGCCGGAATGTGCTTCGGGCGATGACGAAATGGAATAGAGACGCGGTGAAATAGGTTCAAGGATGGAGATGAGTTCGCTAAACTGCTCCTTGTTGCTGAGCGGATATATTCTTAGCAGGTCGAGCAGGCCGATCTTTGTTGATGGGATCTCCTGCCCTACGAGTGCGGAATACTTGCTGACCACTCTTTCGGGGAGATAAAATATGTTAAGTTTATTTTTGAGCAAATCGAAAGCGGTGAGCTCTTCCTGGCGGAAAGTATGCGTTTGGCCGGGATCTATTCCTAATACATCAACGATCTGCTCAACCAGCTTCGGTGAATTTTCAGGTATCACGCCGAGCGAATCGCCAGGCAGGTATTCTACGTCTTCAGCGGTAATTTCAATGTGGTGCGTTTCCTTGTTCGAACCGCGGTCGTTAAGGCAGATGTTTGTTAGAATGGTGCCGTTATAAATCTTCTTGCCTTTCGATTTCCTGGGAACCAATGTTCCGGTGGAAACCATCGCAGGCGCCGCAGCCGGCGAACCATTGCTGGTAAGCTTGTTCAACACCTGGCTGAACCATCCTTCCGCATCCGATTCGTAGTCGACATCGCATTTCTGGATGGGCACGAAACGGTTGCCGCCCAGCCTTTCCAGTTGTGTATCTACATCTTCGCCTGCCTTGCAGAACAATGGGTAAGATGTGTCGCCGAGGGCCAGCACGCCGAACTTTAATTTTTCGAGCCTGAAGCCGTTCTGGTGGATATGATCGTAGAATTTTTTTGCAGAAGAGGGCGGCTCACCTTCACCCTGGGTACTGATCACCGCCAGCAAATATTCTTCTTTTGGAAGATCGGTGAGCCGGTACTGGTCGAGGCTTACCACCTTGGCATTGATGCTGCTCTTTTTCGCCTTCATGGCAAAGTCGGTGGCGACCTTTTTTGAATTGCCGGTTTCAGTTCCATACACGATGGTCACCTTGCCCGCATTTTTTGGCGGGGCTGTGGTGGCTTGTGCGGGTGCGGCGGATTCCATGTTGCCATTCTGACTTAGCAATCCTGAAAGATATCCATTCAGCCAGATCAGCTCTTCTTTAGTGGAAGAAGTGATCAGGTCCTGGACAATTTTCATTTGAAACTGGGAAAGCATATTGTTCAATTCTGTTGTTTTTAGTTCGTTTGTTCAGTGTTGTTTGTGTTCCGGTAATCGTCGTTGTTGAGTAATTGCTACTGCAGCTCCACCCCCGGCGCTTCGCGCCACCCCTGCCTGCGGGGGGCACGTTTGCCGACGCCTTTAAAATATTCCCCCGGCTGCTCCCTGTTCTCTATCCATCCAAAATCGTCGTGCAGCGCCACTACCCTGCCGATGATGGCGATGGTCGGCGATATGTAATCCTGCTGCACAAAATCCTTTAACGCACACGTTACTACATGCTGTTGCGACGTGGTGGCCTGTCCTATTACCGCGAGTTTTTTATCTTCTGAAATGTTATACTTCAATAAATGATCAACCACATCTCCCAATGTTTCGGCCGACATATAAAACACCAGCGTGTCGCTGGTCGAAGCCAGCTCTTTCCAGTATTCTTCCGTAACCACGTCCGAACGGTACGAGGTGACAAACCTTACCGCCGTTGAATACCCTCTGGCCGTAAGCGGAATACCGGAGTACGCAGCGGCGCCAAGCGCAGCGGTAACGCCAGGAACGATTTCATACGCAATATTTTCCTTCACCAGCGCTTGCAGCTCATCCAGTATGTTGGAGAAGATGGATACGTCTCCTCCTTTCAGCCGCACCACATGTTTTCCGGCACGTGCATGTTCCACCATCAGCTCGTTGATGGTAGCCTGCGGCGTTGAATTGCCCTTTCTGCACTGCTTGCCTACATAAATAATTTCTGCACGCGGGTTAACATAACAGTTCAAAATTTCATCGCTTACGAGCCTGTCGGCAAGTACCACGTCGGCGTCCTGCAAGTGGCGCAGCGTTTTCAGCGTCAGCAACCCGGGATCGCCGGGGCCCGCACCTGCCAGTATCACTTTGCCTGTATGGTTCGATCTGCTCATTAACATCATTTTATTGTATCATGCACGCTCCAACCGTTACATTACTGGTTTCGTCGATGAGGATGGCGCCGCCGTTTGACCGCAGAGCGCCATATCTGTCGAATGGAACCGGCGATGCCGTTTTAATTTTCGCCCTGACCACGTCATTCAACGATGCATGATCGGGGGAAGGAAGCTTTTCAAGGCTGTTCACATCCAATTTATATTCTATTTCTTTTACAACGGCCCTTACTCTCCTGCTGTTTAGCTGCAACAAATATTTATTGCCCGCCACCAATGGTTTGCTGTCCATCCAGCAGATGAACGCGTCGAATTCCTGCTCGGTGGAGGTGGGTGAATCTTCCTTCACCAGCACGTCGCCGCGGCTGATATCGATATCGTCTTGCAACAGCATTACAATGCTCTGTGGCGCAAACGCCTCATCAACCTTGACGCCATTAGTTTCGAGTCCTGAAATTTTTGTTTTAATGCCGGAAGGCTGTACGACAACAGTGTCGCCTACACGATAAATGCCGCTCACAATTTTACCGGCATAACCGCGGTAGTCGTGCAGCTCGCTCGTCTGCGGCCTGATCACATACTGCACGGGAAATCTCGCAGTACTGAGGTTGATGTCGTTCTGCACTTCCACGTTTTCGAGAATGTGCAACAGCGATTCGCCTTCGTACCACGAAAGATTGGGAGATTTATCAACGATGTTATCGCCGCTGATGGCGCTGATCGGCAAATAGGTAACATCCTTCAATCCAAGCGACTTCGCCACGTTGGAATATTCGATCACGATGTTGTTATATACATCCTGCGAATTGCCTACAAGATCCATTTTGTTCACTGCAACCACTACATGGGGGATAGCGAGCAGTGATGCGATGATCGAGTGCCTGCGTGTTTGTTCCACCACTCCGTTCCGTGCATCCACGAGGATAATGATCAGGTCGGAATTGGAGGCGCCTGTTACCATGTTCCTGGTATATTGGATGTGGCCCGGCGCATCGGCGATGATGAATTTTCTTTTTGGCGTCGAGAAATATTTATAGGCCACATCGATGGTGATGCCCTGTTCACGCTCTGCACGCAAGCCATCGGTGAGCAGTGCGAGGTCTATTTCGCCGTTCTGCCTGTTCTTCGTTTGTTTGCCTATTGCCTCGAGCTGGTCGATCATGATCGATTTGCTGTCGTACAGCAAGCGCCCGATGAGGGTACTTTTTCCGTCATCAACACTTCCGGCAGTAATAAATCGTAGTAGGTCCATAATAAAATTGAAATGAAAACTTAAAAATATCCGTTCTTTTTCCTGTCTTCCATCGCTGCTTCCGAAACCCTGTCGTCTATTCTGGTTTCTCCGCGTTCGCTTGTTTTTGTGGCGATGATCTCCGCGATGATGTCGTCAATTTGTACGGCATCAGATTCCACTGCAGCCGTACAGGTCATGTCGCCCACTGTGCGATAGCGCACTTTTTTGACCGACACCTTATCATCGGGATCGAGCTTGATAAATTCGGAGGTTGACACGAGCTGTCCATCGTGCTCCAATACTTCGCGTTCGTGTGAAAAATAGATTGACGGGAGCTGAATTTTTTCGCGGCGTATGTAGTTCCATACGTCGAGCTCGGTCCAGTTACTGATCGGGAACACACGAACGTTCTCGCCTTTGTGGATCTTACCGTTGTAGATATTCCACAATTCAGGGCGTTGCAGTTTGGGGTTCCATTGTCCGAACTCATCTCTCACGGAAAAAATCCGCTCTTTCGCACGGGCCTTTTCTTCATCTCTCCTTGCTCCGCCAATGCAGGCGTCGAATTTGAATTCTTCGATGGTGTCGAGCAGGGTGAAGGTTTGCAACGCGTTGCGGCTTGCAAATTTGCCTTTCGGCTCAGTGAGTCTTTTCACTTTTATCGTGTCCTCCACTTTCCTTACGACCAGTTTTTCCCCCAGTTTTTCCACGAGCTGATCACGAAAGGCAAGGGCCTCTGGAAAATTGTGCCCGGTGTCGATGTGCACCAGCGGAAACGGAAACTTGCCCGGCCTGAACGCTTTCAGCGCAAGATGCACGAGCGTAATAGAATCCTTTCCTCCCGAAAAAAGCAGCGCAGGCTTTTCAAACTGTCCCGCCACCTCACGCATGATGTGAATGGCTTCCGAT
>CBIGXK010000342.1:0-4206 GCA_966193805.1 uncultured bacterium
AAAGCCACCTGCCTGGGTGGCTTTTGCTTTTTCTGTCAAAAATTTTATTCTGCTGAAAGATATTATTCTCTTAAATTTAAGATAACCATTTCCTAACAAGACAGAAGCCAAAGATTCACACCAATTGGGTCACCTTTGCTGCTGTAAAAAACTTGCTTATGTTGAAGAACTGCCTGAGAAGAACTCACTGGTGCATCCTTTTGGCGATGCACTTTTTCATTTTAACACCCGCATTTTCCCAAAACAAACAACCACCCGTTCGGGGAACCGTCGTCAATGAAGCCGGCGCACCCATGCAGGGCGTTACCGTTGAAGCGGTGGACGGTAAAAATCAATTCCGCAAAAGCACCCAAACAGCCGCCGACGGCACATTCGAACTCACCAACCTGCCAACCGGTGCAGGCTACACCTTTGTCTTCACCCATGTGGGCTACGCCGAACAGGAACTGACGGGATATAATGTGACCGGTTCAACACCCATAACGCTCAGCGTAACGATGCAACCCGGCGCCTCGGGAATGGCGGAGGAAGTGGTGGTGATCGGTTATGGCCGCGCCACCAAACGCGACGTAACCGGCTCCGTCAAATCCATCAAAGCCGAAGACTTCAACAAAGGGATCATCAACTCGCCTGAGGAATTACTGCAGGGCAAAATCTCCGGCGTTAACGTAACGTCTGCCAGCGGCGAACCCGGCGCATTGCAAAATATCACCGTGCGTGGTCCCGGTGGCGTACGTACTGGCAGCACGCCGCTGTTTGTTGTTGACGGACTGCCGCTCGACAATGCCTCTACCGGTGGCGCCATCAATCCCCTCAGCTTCATGAACCCGCAGGACATCGAATCCATCGACGTACTAAAAGACGCCTCTGCCACCGCGATCTATGGTTCGCGCGGCGCGAACGGCGTGGTGCTCATCACCACAAAAAAAGGGAATGCCGGCGTAAGCCGGCTGAGCTACGGCGTTACGGGCGGCATCAGCAGGATCGCCAAAAAGCTTCCGGTCTTTTCGGCTGAGGAATACAAAAAACAAGTGGTCGCCTTGGGAGGGGCACTTGAAGATTTTGGAGGGTCCACCGACTGGCAGGACGAAGTAACAAGAACTGCTTACACGCAAAACCACAACCTTGCTCTCTCGGGCGGATCCGATAAGCTTACTTTTTATGGATCATTCGGTATGCAATTACAGGATGGCATACTCAAAGGAAATAACGTAAAGCGTTACACAGGGCGTGTAAACGTCAATCAAAAATTACTGAACGACAGGCTGGTGATTGACGTTAACCTCAACGCCAACAATACTGTTAACAACCGGCCGGATATTGGCGGGCTCATCGGCGGCGCCTTATCTACGAATCCAACGATTCCCGCCCGCGGGGCAGACGGCAAACCGTACCAGTTTCAAAATGGCATCAACCCCCTTACTGTTCTTGCGCTGGAAAAAGATATCACACGCATCAACAGGGTTGTAGGAAGTATCAGCGGTACGCTCACCATTCTTGAGGGCCTGGTGTATAAGATCAATTTCGGAATCGATAATTCTACGGCAACGCGAGACGTTCAATCGCTGCCCAACACTGTGCCGCTACGATTGGGCAGACTCGCCGAAACCAGCAATCACAATCGCAATTCACTGATTGAAAATTATCTCACCTACACGAAAGAATTCGGGCGGCATAAACTAATCGCTTTAGGCGGCCACTCTTACCAGAAAATTTTCATCCAGGACCGCGGCTGGAGCATCAATAATTTTCCCAGTGCGGATGTGGAGCCCATTTATAACCCGGGTCTCGGACAGGAACTTACCCTTACCAATAACCAGCCCTCAGGGTCCGCGCGTATCAACGAACTGCAATCATTCTTCTCAAGGGTAAATTACCAGTTCAATGATAAATACCTGTTCACTGCCACGGTGAGGGCGGATGGCTCGTCGAAATTCGGGGAGAATAACAAGTACGGTGTGTTCCCGTCATTTTCGGCAGCCTGGATCATCTCCAGAGAAGATTTCCTGCGTAATTCAATCTTCAGCGATTTGAAACTGCGTGCAGGCTGGGGACAAACGGGTAACCAGGAGATCCCTTCCAAGATAACACAGGCGTTGTTCACCTCGCAGGTTTCCGGCAGCACCAGCTACCCGCTGTACCCGGAAGAAATATATCCTCCCGGAACATCTTACAGGAGGCTTGCCAATCCTGATATTCAATGGGAGGTCTCCACACAAACGGATGTAGGTCTCGACTTCGAACGATTGAACGGCGCACTAGCCGGTACAGTGGATTACTTCAGGAAAATTTCGGATAATATATTGCTTGAAGTTATTCCGGCCGATCCGGTGCAACCTGCATCTACTGTATGGACGAACGTTAAGGACATGACGATCACCAACCAGGGTGTTGAACTGGATCTTAATTACAGGTATAACAACCAGGAGGGATTCAGTTATTCGGTGGGTGGTAATATCACCTTTATCGACAACGTCGTTAAAAATTCTCCATATTCCGTGATTCCTTCCGGTTCGGCTTCAGGATCGGGCCTCACTTCGGCAACGATCAACGGATATGTTAACGGCGAGCCGATAGGCGCTTTCTATTTACCTGAATTCACAGGATTTGATGCAAACGGCATCAGCATGTACGGTGACCTTGATAAAAATGGTATAGTGAATGAAAAGGATCGTGTGGCCGCAGGTTCAGCGTTGCCCACACGCATGTACAATTTGTATGGTACAGTCAACTATAAAAGATTTGATCTAGCCATCAACTTTAATGGAGTGTCGGGAAATAAGATGTACGACAATACTGCCAACTCCAGCTTTTATAAGTTGTTGTTGTCGAAAGGCGTTAACACCACTCCCGAGGCGATTGAACATCCCGAAGAATCGGTTAACAATGCCGCATCGGTATCTACAAGGTTTTTAAAAGATGGAAAGTTTTTCAGGCTCAACAACCTTTCCATCGGGTATAACTTCAATACGGACGGGATGGGTATTTCCAATTGGATCTCGAATCTTCGTGCGTCACTCACCGGTCAGAATTTGTTTGTGATAACCCCATACAACGGATTTGACCCTGAAGTGAATACAGACAGAACGATCAATGGCATTTCTTCTTACGGCATTGACTACCTCAGCTATCCTAAAGCAAGATCGATTCTCCTGAGCATCAACGTTACATTTTAAAGCTATTAGACATGAAAAAGAAACACCTGTTATTATATATGCTGCTTCCGGTGATTGTGATTGTTTCCGGCTGCACAAAACTGAACGAGCAAGTGCTTGATGAATCTTCTGCCAGTGGACTTAGTGAAAAACAAGCCGCCGAAGGCATCATTGCACCGGTATATGCATTGCTGCCGAGTATCTTCACTCACACCAATTATTTTGCCTTGCAGGAAATATCCACCGACGAGGCCATCTTGCCTTACAGGGGTGGCACCGACTGGGGCGATAATGGTATTTACATCGCCATGCACACCCATAATTTCGCTACCACCGATCCGAATATCCGGAACACCTGGAACCTGATCTTGCAGGGGTTATCGAGGTGTATCACTGCACTGAACATTCTTCCTACCAATACGGATCCTTCCGCCAAAACCTTTCTTGCCGAAGCGAGGGCAATGCGCGCTTATTACAGCATGCTCACGCTCGATCTGTTTGGGTTGGTGTTCGTTAAAGACGATCCCAATGCGTTGTCTGAAATCATCAGGGGCAACGATGCAGTGGAATATATCAAGAGCGAATTTCTTGCCGCTGAGCCCGACCTGCAAGCGAATGTGACTCATGGACGCATGTCGAAAGCAGCGGTGTGGGGACTGTTGGCGCGTTTGTACCTGAATGCAGCGGTGTATCGTGATGTGTACAATCCGCAGATCAATTTTTCCAATGAAGACATGGATAAGGTGGTGGAGTATTGCGATAAGATCATTGAAAGCGGTCAATACCAATTAGCCGAAGAGTTCTTTTCAATTTTCGATGATGAAAACAGCACGAACAAAGAAATCGTCTTTGCTGTTGACCAGCGTGCCGACCTGAACGGTCATAACCGCATGGCGTATTTTTCTTTGTCGGGCGATCAGTTTCCGTTGCCTGAATTCGTGGGTGCTAACGGCACCGACGGACCAGCCATCACTTCAGACTACTATCATACCTGGGTGGATGCTTATGCACCGGAAGATCCTGCTGTCGATCCAAGGTTCTACAAAGAAAA
>CBIGXK010000343.1:0-4192 GCA_966193805.1 uncultured bacterium
ATCGCAGCGGCACTTATCAAAAATCCGAAACTTCTCCTCCTCGATCATCCCCTCACCGGCCTCGACGTCAAAACACGACAGCAATTCAGCAACCTGCTCGAACTCATCGTCAAATCAGGCATCAACGTCATCCTCGCCACCGATCCCTGGGAAATTCCCTCCGCCATCACACACGTGGCAGTACTGCAAAACGGAAAAATCATCTCCCAACTCCCGGCAAAAACCTTTCAACCGGGCAACTTCAACTTCGTCCAACCTCCCCCGGTCGATATCGCAACACTAAAAGCATTGGTGAACAGCCACCCGTTCCAGGAATTCCAAACGATACTCGACATGAAAAATATCAAAGTCGAATACGATGGAAGAAAAATTCTTGACGGCATCAACTGGCACATCGCACAGGGAGAACGCTGGTCGCTGTCAGGCCCTAACGGCGCCGGAAAATCTACCCTGCTCAGCCTCATCAACGGCGATAACCCGCAAGCCTACGCGAACGATATCATTATCTTCGACCGCCAGCGCGGAACCGGCGAAAGCATTTGGGATATCAAACGGCAAACAGGATTCGTATCGCCCGAACTATACCAGTACTTCCCCACCGATTCTTCCTGCATGCATGTAATCGAATCTGGATTTTATGATACGATAGGATTGTTCCGCTCCACCGATCCCGGCAAAGAAGTAGTGTGCCTGCGGTGGATGAAACTCCTCCACCTCGATCAATACGCCCATAAATTATTCTGTATGGTTCCGTCAAGCGCGCAGCGATTGTGCCTACTGGCAAGGGCATTGGTAAAAAGCCCGGCGCTGTTGATCCTCGACGAACCCACGCAGGGACTCGATGCATCACAACAGCAATTTTTTACGCGGCTCATTGACGACATCTGCGCCATCAGCAATGTAACGGTGATTTACGTTACGCACTACGAGCACCACATCCCCAAAGCAGTGTCGAAATACCTTCGGCTCGAAAAAGGCCGGATGGTCTAAATACTATCGCAGGCGTATCGGCCAGGAATTATTGGTGGTATCCACGTCAGGAAGGTTTTTATCCGGGTCGATGGTCACCTGCTGCAACGCAGAAGTGGATTTGAACATGAACTGCCACGTGTCGCCATGCTGCCAAATTTCGACAGGCAGCCTGAGCCGGCCGGTTTTTCCATTCTCTTCCTTTACCTCCACGGTAACCGGCATCGGCAGCTTTTCGAAATTCCTGATGGTGATGATCGCGCCATTAGCGGGATCCTCGTTCACGTATTTAACGTCGGTAACCGCCTGGTCTATCTTCCAGTTTTCCAGGAACCAGCCTCTCCAAAACCAGTCGAGGTTTTCGCCGGCATAGTTTTCAATGCAATGGAAGAAATCGTACGGCGTAGGATGTTTAAACGCCCATTGGTGAGTATAATAACGGAAGGCACTGTCGAACCGCTCGGACCCCAGCACTTCCTCCCGCAATAGCTGCAACCCAAATCCCGGCTTGTAATAGGCTACGATGCCCAGGTTGTAGGATTGCACCACATCGGGTATATTGTAAATACTTTGCGACCGTGCATTGAAGAACGGCCTGGCCAACCGCGAAGCGTTCAGCTCTCGGTTGTTGGCATATTCTCCATTGTTAAACTGCTGTTCGGCGAGCGTATTGATGAAAGTATTAAAGCCCTCGTCCATCCACGCATACTTTCTTTCGTTCGACCCTACGATCATGGGGAACCAGCCGTGCCCGAATTCATGTGAGGTTACTCCCCACAGGCCGGCCCGCGTTGCCCTGGCCGAACAGAAAACGATCCCGGGATATTCCATCCCTCCCACGATACCCGCCACGTTTACCGCCACGGGGTAATTGTAAGGATACAGATAAGAAGAATAAAACTCTACCGCTGATTTTACGTACTCGGTCGAGCGGCCCCAGGCAGTGTCGGTAGCAGCCTCTACGGGATAAACCGACATCGCCAGCGCCTTTTTGCCGGCCGGGAGATTCATACGCGCGGCATCCCACACAAAAGCTTTCGAAGTGGCCCAGGCCACGTCGCGGGCGTTTTCGCATTTAAACTTCCAGGTAAGGCGCGCCGCTTTTGAAGGACGGCTCTTCGGATCGGTTACCTCTGCGGCACTGCGCAGCATCACTGTTTTATCGCTTTTTTTCGCTGCCGCCAAACGCTGCTGCTGCGTGGCGGTGAGCACATCTTCTGGATTCAGCAACTCGCCTGAGCCTACCACGATATGATTGGCGGGTACATTTATATTATAGGTGATGTCGCCATATTCCAGGTAAAACTCTCCCTGGCCGAGGTAAGGAAGTGTGTTCCATCCCTGCACATTATCGTACACACACATACGGGGGAACCATTGCGCGATCTCGTAGATCCATCCATTTTTTGTTTCCAGCCTTCCCATCCTGTCGGTACCATATTGCGGAACGGTAAAAGCATAGTCGATCGAGAAGCTTACTTTTCCACCGGAGGCCTTTAGCGAAGAAGGCAAATCAATCTTCATCCTTGTATCATATATCTCGTATTTCAGGGCGGCTTTATTTCCTTCTGTACTTTTTACCGCGGTGATGTTGTAACCCCCATCGAATGAATTGCGGTTCGCCCACCGGCCACCGTTAATGCTGGTAGCGGCAACACCCCTCGATTCCAAGTTGTAAATATTCTGGTCGAGTTGCAGCCACACGAACGACAGGGGTTGCGGACTGTTATTCGTATAAGTTATCTCCACCGATCCTTTTATGTGGTGACTGTTGTCGTCGAGGGAGGCATTAATAATATAGTCTGCCCTGTTTTGCCAGTACTTCGGACCCGGCCGTCCGTCGGCCGTCCGGTATTCATCACCATGATCGGGATAGAAGTCGGCGGCAAATGCTTCGTGGGCATCATAGTTGGAGACTTTCTGTGAATATGCCGATACAAATAATAGTAGAGAGAAGGAAAGGGTTAACAATACCCGGGCGGATAAATGCATAGCTGTTTTCGTTTTTTACTGAATAGCGACAAAAATAGGACAATATGAAGTATGTGAATGCATTAAGAACCGGCACGGTTTTCTCATCAAACAGGTATCGTTTATGGAAGACTGTTGAAGATAGCGGGGCGCGTTTCAACGCAGAATTCGAGAAAATATTTTTCAAAAAATATGGCCCTAAAAATTTTTGGCACAATTCTTATTAATATAGCTATGACAGTCCTCTGACGGGTGTTAGAATTGCCTGTTATTGCTTAAGGTTCAATGCCTTAAGGACAGACAAGCTATCCGAATGGATAGAGATTATTAAATACCATTTAAACTAAAATTGAAAGTTATGAAAAAAGTTCTTTTAGCAGCAGGTTTAGGTCTTGGAGTATTAACATTTACAATGGCAGGTGCAACAAGTCACGCAACTGCTCCGGTAAATCATCTTACAAAAGATACCATTCCAACAGATACTACCCAGGAGCCAACACCAACACCTGATACTACAAGTATCAACCAGTAAATTAAGTATCTAACCAATACATCTAAGCCGGTCAATTGACCGGCTTTTTTGTTTTGTTAATTATAGAAATGTGAATTATTAATCGAATACCATCTACTTTTATCGGAAACGAACCGTAAATATGGTGCCATCACTGCGAAAAACATTTAATGAAAATTTTACCAGGAAAAAGTATGACGACTTTTTGAAAGAACTGGATGGTTTGTACCCCGGCGCAAGGGAGTTCAGGAAGGCAGAAACGCCCATTTTTGATCCAAAAGATTTCTTAAAAAAAATGACCTCCACGTGAGATGCCATTTTAGATTTGAATCTCTATACAGATTTTTTACCTGCAACAGACAGGAGCATTCCCCCGGGCGAAAAAGTTCCTGGCAGCTACGGCAACCCGCAAATGCTGGTTTTCGATTTCGGAATCTGTACCGATAACGATGGTAATTTGTCGCCGCAGCTTGTGGAAATGCAGGGATTTGCCAGTATGTATGCGTTCCAGGAAATTTATGCGCAGGTATTGAGCAAACATTTCAGCATTCCTTCTAACTACACCCCATACCCGGGAAATTTCACCAGCACGGATTTTACTGAGCTATTTCGGAAAGTGGTTCTCGGCAATCATGCTCCTGAAAACGTCGTGCTTCTCGAATTAACACCTCACCAGCAAAAAACCCGCATTGATTTTTATTGCACCCGCGACATGACCGGCATACAACCCGTATGTATAAC
>CBIGXK010000344.1:0-4183 GCA_966193805.1 uncultured bacterium
AGTTTTAACTTAGCAACCAATGTGGATAACCCCTCAAATCCGTTAATCTTCTCGTATCTCCCACCCAAAATCTCGTGCTTTTTCTACACTATTTTCGTTAATCTACTATTGCGCGCGTAAAATCCGAACAAAAATAATAGGGCAATTGTGCTCTTGTTAACATTCCAATGTGGATATACTTTTGTCCCAGAAGTTGATTGATATTACATCAATCTTTGTCCAATATCCGTCCGAAAATCCTTTTTACGTCCAATATCTTAAGGAATTTCTGAAAGTCCAATATCAGTCAACTTCTTTTTTTATTAATCCGTTAAGATCCAACGTCCAGAAAAAACCGAACTATCCAATCCGGTTGAAAACCAATTATTAACTCCAGTACCCTCCTGCTAAATGCAAGTTTAGCAGGAGGTAAATGTGGGCCGGGCTGTTCAGCTTTAGTCGTAATTTGAAGTATGATTCTTAACGACAAGCCTTCCCGAAAAAAGGACATTTACCCTGTTAACGATTCTCTCCGAACCTACCTGAAAACACATGGCCGTGAGGTCAGGCTTCCCGTACGCTATAAGGATCTGTTGAATTTTACTTTCAGTGTACCCCTGGTTGATAAATCAGGCAAGGACACGCTGTGGGAGAAGGTCACCTACGACATGAAAGAATGGGAATTCATTCGTGAGGGGCTGATTAAAATCTACGCCATTCTGAAAACAGAAGGCGACCTCTCCTTTACAAAACATCTCGATGTAGCCCGTATCGACTACTGCACTTTCGGGAATTCTAATCCCTTTCGCATCCGGATCGTCAACAAGTTCAACGACAACTACGATTACTATTACATCAAGCAGGCCGATTCATCGAGAATTTATGGATTGGAACTCGAACACATACTCTCGCCCAACCGTATCACTTTTTTCACCTTCAGGCAAACACTGGTAGAAGAACATATCCCCGGCATTCCCGGTGATTTTTTTATCTCCTACCACCTGACCGACCGCACCACCAACCTGATCCGGTTCGCTAAGGAATTTGTGAAATTCAATGAACGCTGTTTCGTGCGACTTCTGGGCGACATGCGTTCTTACAACTTTGTGGTCGACATTACGCCCGACATAGAAGATTTTCAATACCGCATACGCGCCATCGACTTCGACCAGCAGTGCTACGAGGGAAGAAAGACAATTTATTTGCCGCAATTCTTTAAGGAAAACCTGCCGTTGGTCGAACTTTCCCGGAAGGTGCTGAACATAGATTCGATCGAACAGTACCAGGCGGAGGAAAGGACATTGATGGCTTTCAGGATGGCATCGAGCCGCATGCGCACCATGGATCTGCTTTCGATCATGTCGAAGGATTCAATATCGAAACCTGAGAAGATTGCACAGTTGAAACAGGAGTTGGGCGCTCACTTTCATACAAAGGCTTTCGAAAAAGCCCGGTCGATGGGCCAGATTGTGAAGACGCACCTCAAGCAAAACCTGAGAAGGCATTTCATGCTGATCGATAAATCGCTGGGGAAGATTGGAGACTGAAAAACGGTAGTCGGTCCACCCCCGTCGCCTTCGGCGACACCCCCGCCAGCGGGGGAAATCTTTGCGAACCTTAGTGCCTTTGGGTTACCGTGCCACCTTTCCCCCTCCGGAGGGGGTGGTCCCGACGAAGGAGGGACCGGGGGAGGACCCGCTCGCTTACGCGTTCCGGTTAATGCAATTCAGATCCTCAAACGCAGTTTCCAACCTCTTAATAAAAGTTTCTTCCCCCTTTCTCAACCACACGCGCGGGTCGTAGTATTTTTTATTCGGTTTTTCCGGTCCGTCGGGATTACCAAGCTGCCCCTGCAGGTATGCCTCATTCTTTTGGTAGAAAGCATGCACACCTTCCCAAAAGGCCCACTGCAGGTCGGTATCAATGTTCATTTTTATTGCACCATAACCAATCGCTTCGCGGATCTGGTGTTGCGGCGAACCGCTGCCCCCATGAAACACAAAGTATACAGGTTTGGCTTCCGTTTGCAGTTCCTGCTCGATGTAAGTCTGGCTGTTTTGCAGGATTACGGGACGCAATTCAACGTTACCCGGGCTGTAAACACCATGCACATTGCCAAAAGCCGCGGCCACGCTGAATAAATTGCCCACTTTCCTGAGTTCCTTGTACGCATACGCAACATGCTGCGGCTGCGTGTATAATTTTTCATTTTCAATACCGCTGTTGTCTACGCCATCTTCCTCACCGCCCGTAACACCAAGCTCGATTTCGATGGCCATACCGAGGGGAGCCATCCGCTTGAAATAGGCGACAGAAGTTTCTATATTTTCTTCCAGCGTTTCTTCGGAAAGGTCGAGCATGTGGGAGCTGAACAACGGCCGCTCTTTTTCTTTAAAATATTGTTCGCCGGCATCAATCAGTCCACTGATCCACGGCAGCCATTTTTTGGCGGCATGATCGGTGTGAAGGATAACCGGAACGCCATAATATTTCGCAACGTTATGAATGTGCAACGCTCCTGATACCGCTCCTGAGATGTTGGCCTGCAGTTTATCATTGGGCATTCCTTTTCCGGCCATAAACTGCGCGCCGCCATTAGAAAACTGGATAATGATGGGCGAATTCACCTTGGCTGCCGCCTCGAGGGTCGCGTTGATGGTGTTCGATCCGGTGACATTCACGGCCGGTATGGCGAAACTGTTTTGTTTTGCGTCCTTATATAGCGCTTCAAGTTCTTCTCCGTATAATACGCCGGCCTTATACTTTTTCATGATGGGTGTTTACAGTTTGGTGGATGAATCTGTACTTTTTTTTCGAGCCGCAAAGGTAGGGTTTGAAGGGGAACGTGGCACCATTTTTTTAACCCTCTGGTATTATGGCAAACAAGTCATCAAAATCGCCGTCGGGAGAGGACCGGGAGGCGCCAAACGGGCACATTCGCCCACAGGAGGTTGAAAAAAAGGATGTTACGACCAACGCCGGTATTCCACCCTCGAAGCCCCCGGCCAACCAGGAGAACCTGAAAAACAGGGGCATCCGGGAAGACCAGCCGGGAAATCCGGTGCGCACTACCGGCTCTACGCGGAAAGACCAGGAAATCCTGCCCACCGGCGAGCCGGACCCTGATGAAACATGATTATTAAACCATTAAAAAGAAAAATCATGGCAGATAAGCAAAACAAAAAAGGAACCGACAGGGATGTGAAACCCACCCGCGGACAGGAAAGCAATGAAAACTGGGATGACCAGAATAAGGATCAATCCGGTTCAACAAAAGGAGACGAAGAGATGAATGTAAACCGGGTAGATGAAGAAACCAATACCACAGGTATTGGCTCGGCTCAGCGGAACAAACCCGATAATGTGGCTCCACTTGATCCCGATCTGGAACAGCTTCCCAGTGAGAAGAGACGCGAAAGAGGCGGAAACCAAACCGGCCCGGGATTGGGATGATGGCAAATGAGAAGGGGGCAGTAGGCAATGGGCAATGGGCAGTAGGCAATGGGCAATAGGCAATGGATACATTTTCGGTTTTTTAAAAGAATAATTCCCGTCGAATTTGATGGTTTAAAATTTATTCCTTTTCAAAGAGAATATATTCTTTGCCCATTGCCCATTGCCCCCTCCCTCACTCCACTACCTCACTAATCACCGTACCCACGGTGCCACTCGGCATCTGAATACGTAGCAGCGCCGCAATAGTGGGCGCCACGTCTGTCATGTAGGTTTCTCTGGTTGTGCGGCCGGGCTTAATGTTCCAGCCATACCATACCAGCGGAATGTGCGTATCATAGGGAAACATGGAGCCATGTGTGGTACCGGTGGAGCCGCCGGTAAAAAATCCTGGCGTCATTACATATTGCACGTCGCCGCATCGCGTGGGGTAATACCCGTTTGCCATCAGTGTGCGCATCTTTTCCGGTATCGTTGAGGTCATTACTTTCGAAATATCCACTACCCGCGCTATTCCTTTTTGTACAGACAGGTAATCTATAATCGTTTTTGTTACATCATCCCTGTTGAGTTTTAATGAATCCATGAGGCGATGATCGTAAAACAACTGCATATTCTCTTCCGCAATAATCAAATTGTAGTTGCCATATTTTTCTTTCAACACCGAATCAATACCTTTTTTATAAATGATACCGTTCACGGTTCCACCCGGAAGGTGATGCTCCGCCATAAATCCCGGCACATGCGCGGC
>CBIGXK010000345.1:0-4153 GCA_966193805.1 uncultured bacterium
GGTAAGCGGCGTTTAACTCGGCAAGCTCAGCACCCTTACTACGGATGCACAGGCCTATATTGTTTTTATTGTGAAGGACGACCGCAAAGCCGATCTTCTTTTTCAATGCTCCGACATGACATGGCTGGCTTACAATCGCTGGCCCGCATGGCGCTCATTGTATGATGCTCCCGGTGGCGACCGCTGGGGTGGTGGCCAGAAAGGCATTTACCATGTAGGGTTCGACAGGCCGTACAGCATGTTCTGGAACGGCTATCCGGCAGGATTTGAACCGCTCACTAACGGTTCCGGTGAATTTCTCATGACCGAATTTCCTATGGCCTTCTGGCTTGAGAAAGAAGGGTATGACGTGACGTATATCTCCAACGTGGATACCCATGCCGACGGTGAAGGATTGCTAAGGGGCAAAGTATTTCTTTCCGTGGGTCATGATGAATACTGGACGCAGCAAATGTTCGACAATGTTTCGAAAGCGAGGGACATGGGTGTTAACCTTGCCTTCTTCTCGGGCAATTCTGTTTCGGGCCGCGTGGAACTGCTGCCTTCAACAGACGGCAGGCCGAATCGTGTAATGCGATTGATCGACAGATTTAAAAATGAAGAAGAACTTATGGGCGCCAATTCGTATGGGGTGGGTTTGGCCAACTGGACCTGTGCGGCTCCCGGTCACTGGGCATTTGAAGGCACCGGCATGAAGATGGGCGATAGCATCAAGGATCTTGTGGGCTGGGAATTTCATGGCCCTCCATTAGCCGCTAACGTGAAGGACCTGGTGGTGCTGGCAGAAGGAAATGTAAAAAGATATTCGGGAGAGGTGAGCAAAAGAAAATATGCCGCAACAATTTATACGGCGGCAAAAGGTAATTATGTGTTTAACGCGGCGACCTGCTGGTGGACGAAACCACTTTCATCACCACCCGCTTACATGAATCCTCCGTATCGTTATTTCACAGAAGGCGATGAACGCGTAAGGCGGATCACCAGGAATATTCTCAATAAAATGATCGCGGTTCCGATCAAATAAAGAGTTTAAGAACGACCCACTACAGGTTCGATGAATTCGAGGTCCTTTCCTGTTCTTGGTTTCAGGAAATTGAAGTCGCATCCTTCATCGGCCTGTAGTACCTCTCTAATAAACAACACAGGATATCCACGCCGGTGCAAAGTTTGCGGTGTGGACGCGTTCGCCTTTCGTACAGTCAATTCTTCATCGCCTATTTCAAGGGAAATGGTTCGTGCATGAACATCGATGCTGATGACGTCGCCTGTCTGCACCAACCCGAGTGTTCCACCGGCAGCAGCTTCGGGCGCCACGTGCAGTATCACCGTGCCGAAGCTCGTTCCGCTCATTCGTGCATCGCTGATCCTTACCATGTCGGTAATGCCTTTTGCTCTTAGTTTCTTAGGAATCGGTATCATGCCCCATTCGGGCATTCCCGGCACCGCACGCGGCCCTGAATTTTTTAGCACCAGCACCGACGATTCGTCAACGTCAAGCCATTCGTCATCGATGCGCAGCAGCATATCTTCATAATTTTCAAACACCACCGCACGGCCCGCATGCTTCAACAATTTTGGCGAGGCAGCCGAAACTTTTATCACTGCACCTTTCGGCGCCAGGTTGCCCGTTAACACCGCGAGCGTAGGGGTTGGTGTGAGCGGTGCTTTCACATGCATGATGATCCGCTCATCTTTCACTACCGCATCCTTTAGCAGGGCGTCCAGCGATTTGCCGGTGTAGGTAACGGCATTTACATCAATTACGTTGCGCAGTGAAGCCAGCACCGCAGGAATACCCCCGGCTTCATCAAACTCGTCGATCAGTTTGTCGCCTGCCGGTTGAACGTTGACAATGCAAGGAACGAGTGCGCCGGTTTCGTTGAATACATGAGGATAAAGGTTGATGTTGAGTCGGCCGGCAATTGCTGTGAGGTGAATAATGGCATTGGTGGAACCGCCGAGCGCCATGCACAGCGCAGCCGCATTTCTGAAAGATTGAAGGGTGAGAAAATTCGATGGCCGGTGGTCTTCGTGTACCATTTCAACAATTCTTTTGCCTGCTTCTTGCGATAACTTCATTCTTTCGCTGCTGTCAACCGGCATCGTGCTTAGGCCCAGGGGCATTATTCCCAATCCCTCCAATATCCCGTTCATGGTGGAAGCGGTACCCATCGTGTTGCAGGAACCGTAACCGCAACTGAGTGCCTTCCCGATCTCTTCCCATTCCGTGTTATCGATGGCGCCGGTTCGCAAATCGTCCCAGTATTTCCAAAGATCCGTGCCGCTGCCCAAACGCTTGCCGTGATGAACGCCTACTTTTTTTGGTCCGGCGTTTAATTGAATTACCGGCAGGTTTGCGCTCAACGCTCCCATCAGTAAACCCGGAACGGTTTTGTCGCAATTGCCGAGCAGGATAACGCCGTCAAAAGGATACGACCTGATGCTCTCCTCCACATCCATCGAAAGCAGGTTGCGGTAAAGCCCGGCGGTGGGCTTCATCAACTCTTCGCCCAGTGTTATTACCGGAAACTCGAGCGGGATACCCCCGGCTTCGCGAATTCCTTTTTTCACTTCTTCTGCAACAGTGCGTAGCGACATGTTGCAGTTATTCACCTCGCCCCACGTATTGGCAATGCCTATCACAGGTTCGCCATGGTAATCGTCCATGTTAATTCCCGTGGCGCGTAGCGCACCTTTGTGCAAAAGGCCGGTTTCATTTGCGCCGAAAAACCATTTGTGGCTCCGCAAGGTCCTATTCATACGACGGTCTCTTGATTGAAGTTTGTTTGTATTCCCATATCGTTATCACAAAAGTGCTGACGAGCACGAGCAGGCCGCCCGTGATGGCCACCGGGCTCATTTTTTCACCGAGCCATATCGCGGCGATCGGCAAGCCGAAAAATGCGATCAGGAAATTCGAAAGCGCAACCTGGATGGCCTCCAGCTTTTTCAGTGCTTTGAAGAAGAGGATCATGGAAAGAAAGTTATGGAAGACGGTGAGCAGTGCGAGACCGATCCAGGTGTTGGTGGTAAAGGAGGCGATGTTGGTGAAAATATCCTTTTCATAAGCCATCACGAACGGCAGCAGGATGATGATCATGAAGATGTAGGTGTAGAAGAGCATTTCCATCTCGGTGTAATTCTCTGCTATCTTCTTGCATATCGTATTGTAGATGCCGCTGCCGAGCACGCCGGAAAATATCAGGGCGTTGCCCACTAAGTACGCAGAGCCGAAATCGGTGTGCGTTAAATCTTTGAAAGAAACCATCACCACGCCAGCGATGGCGATCAAAAAACTTAACCACCGGAGGCCGTTCATTTTTTCTTTCAGCAGAACAACGGCCAGCAGTGCCGACACCACGGGAAGTGTGAGGCTGATGATGGCGGCATTGCTTGCCGTGGATTGCTGCGTACCCATTGTCATCAGCACCTGCGCAGGAAACTGACCCAGCACGGCCAGCATAGCGAATACTTTTAAATCGCCTAATTTCCGGTTCCGGTTTGCCCGCACGTCCTTATAAACAAAGGGCACCATGAACAGGCTGGCGAGCACCATCGGTATAAATACCGTGGCGAACGATCCCACCTGGTCCTGTATAAGCTTGATACAGGTGAACTGCAATGACCACATGAGGTTGCAAGAAAGCAAGGCGGTCCACGATATATATTTCGACTTCATAAGCGTTTACAATTATAGCACTTATTTGTAAACATATTGTTCTTTTTGTTGTTCTTTTTCCTATAATTGCCGATCGCTAACTTAAACCGAAAAACGATGAGCGCGACAAAACGGTTCGATAATCGCCATGTAATGATCACCGGAGGAGCCAGGGGCATCGGCTTTGAAATTGCTGCCAGCTTTGCGAACGAAGGAGCTGTCTTGTCGCTGCTGGATTTTAACAATGAAACACTTTCATTTGCCGTTGAGGAATTAAAAAAGATAACAACGGTTCACGGCTTCGAAGTTGACGTTTCCGATAAAAAAGCCGTAGGGCTCGCAGTGGCAGCGGCGGAGAAAATACAGGGCATAGATATACTCATCAACAATGCCGGCATTGCCGCCGAAACACCCTTCCTGGATATTGAAGAAGCCGAATGGAAAAGGATTATGGATATCAACTTAACCGGGATGTTTTATGTTGCACAGGCAGTG
>CBIGXK010000346.1:0-4104 GCA_966193805.1 uncultured bacterium
TATTTACACTAAGTTTGTTGATAACAGGAATTGCGACGTTCTCACAGAACCCGGAATGGTCAAAAGATTATGAGCCCTTTCGCATAGCCGGCGACTTATACTACGTAGGCACTTACGACCTCGGCTGTTATCTTATTACAACACCAGAAGGACACATCCTCATCAATACCGGCCTCGCCGAATCTGCCCCCATGATCCAAAAACACGTAGAAGCGCTGGGATTTACATTCAACGACATTAAGATACTGCTCACCACGCAGGCACATTTCGACCACGTGGCCGCCATGGCCGAAATAAAAAAACTTACCGGTGCTTCATTTATGGTTGATGAAGGCGATGCCGCGGTTATGACCGATGGCGGCAGCTCCGACTACGCCTTTGGCGGGAACGGAAAAATGTTTAACGAAGTGAGGCCCGACAGGGTTCTTCACGACGGCGATACCATACGCCTCGGCGGTGTAAACCTGGTGATGCTGCATCATCCCGGTCACACAAAAGGCTCGAGCAGCTACCTGCTGGATGTGAAAGACGATAACCGCACTTACCGCGTACTCATCGCCAATATGCCTTCTGTCGTAGCCGATATACAAAAGGCCAAAAAAACAAATTATCCGAATATCGAAAAAGACTACGACTACACTTTTACCGCCATGAAGAAAATAAAGTTCGACATCTGGGTCGCATCGCACGCCAGCCAGTTTGGGTTGCACCAGAAACGCAAACCGGGAGGCGGCTATCATCCCCAACTTTTTACGAACCGGCACGAATACGATTCTTCTTTGCATGAATTAGAGGAATACTATTTGCAAAGAAGAAGCAAATAAATTGTCGTACATAAAAACGGGACGTATGGAAGGGATAGAGAAAAGCATTGAAGTGATGCTGCCCGCTAACCTGGCGTTTACATCATTTATTAATGAGTTGAACGAGTGGTGGCCGCGGGAATACACCTGGTCGGGGGAAGCACTGGTGCATATACAGATCGATCCTGTGATTAACGGGCCGTGCACCGAGATCGGGCCGTACGGTTTTCGCTGCGACTGGGGTCGCGTAACCGACATCAAAGAAAAGGAGCGTATTGCCTTCAAATGGCAAATCGCGCCGGAAAGAGTTCCGCAGCCGAACCCGGAAAAATCAAGTGATGTGGTCGTTGCATTTACAGCAACAAGCAGCAACACAACAGCCATTGCACTGCAGCATTTGAATTTCGACAAGCATGGAAACGGCGGCGCCGCCTACCGGGAAGCAATGAATGCAAACGAGGGATGGGAGTATATTCTAAAACTTTATCAAACGTATTGCCATCGGCAAAAAAAGAAATGACTGTTCTGAATGCAGTACATTGCAAGTAAGATGCATTGCACAAACACAATTTCTTTTGTTATGGGAAGATTTATCAAGGCGCCAATAACGCTGCTGCTCGTATTGCTTGTCACCACCAGCCAATCGCAAACAAAGTCGGAGAACCTCTTTTATATGGTCAACTCCGCCAAATCGTTTGAAAGCTTCAAAAAGAATGTAAAGCAGATATCCATTGTGTGTCCGCAATCCTTCAAGGTGAGTGAACACGGGGTTCTTTCAGGGTTTGTGGATCCGCAGGTATTAAAGCTGGCAAAGGAAAACAACATCAAAGTAATGCCGCTGATCGTGAACCCGGGTTTCGATCAAAAGCTGCTGCATGAGGTTGTATCCAACCCCGAGGCGCGTAAGCGGTCCATCGAAATGATGCTGGAATATGCAAAAAAATACGATCTCGACGGTTGGCAGTTCGACCTCGAAGATCTTCACCTCACAGATAAAGAAGATTTCACCCAATATTATAAAGAAGCAGCCGACGCACTGCACAAAGCGGGACTGGAAATATCTGCCGCACTTGTTCATGCCACGGCAGATGTTGGCGGCCCTTCGGCTTTTCATCTTTTCTTATATGAAAACTGGCGTGCCGGATATTCATTTAAAGATTTAGCGGAGATTGGTGATTTTTTAACTATCATGACTTACGATCAGCACACGGGCAGAACACCGCCCGGCCCTGTTTCGAGCCCTGAGTGGATGGAGAAAGTGATTGAATACGCCATTAAATCGGGTGTGCCTCCGGGAAAAATATCTCTCGGAATACCTACGTATTCAAAACATTGGTTTGCCGATTATACAAAGGAGAAAGGCGGTTTTTCGAATGGCCGCTCGGTGGATTATATGACCGCGCAATTCCTGCTGGGCCGGTTCAATGCAAAAACACAGTGGCACGAAGAAGCCAAAGTGAATTGGGCAACCTGGAACAACGAGGGCACCTATGAATATTTATTTATCGAAGACAAAGAATCGCTGAAGCCGAAGCTGGATGTTTTTAAAAAATACAAGCTAAGAGGTATTTCGGTTTGGGTGCTGGGCAATGAGGATCCGGGTTTTTGGACGGTATTGAAAAAAGAGGTGACAAGAACAGCTTCGGGTAAGTGAATCCATTAAAAACACTTTATTGATCGCTGCGCCGGTTATCTGGTTTTGTGAACCCTGTTCAGCAAAGCAACGACAAAAAATGAGATAGCAGCCAGTGAGAGGAACGTTCTGGCCGTATGAAACCACTCCCACCGGTCGCGGATCAGTTCCCAGTCGGCAGGAGCCGTGGCAGCGGTCCACGTTCTGATTTGGTTGTCGATGGGCACTTCAACCGCCAGTGTAATGACGAGTGCGCCAACAAACAGTATAAACGTTACCAGCACGCAGTAAAAATACAGGGATCTTGTTTTCCAGGAAGCCGCCAGCAACAAGATCAGGCAAATGAGAGAAGCCGGCATCAGGATGCTCATCGGCCCTCCCACATTCTCCATA
Source organism: uncultured bacterium (assembly GCA_966193805.1). Lineage (GTDB taxonomy): Bacteria > Bacteroidota > Bacteroidia > Chitinophagales > Chitinophagaceae > Flavitalea. The sequence continues at coordinate 2,830 of CBIGXK010000346.1, forward strand.
ATTTGTTTGCCGATGGTGATGAACGTTTCGACGGAAAGCACGTGCATGGACCGGCTGAGGGAGAACCATGTTCCCCAAAAAACACCGGTTACCAGTGTCAGCAAGATCGCCGTAATGAGCTCCAGTGTTTTCCTGCCCATACCTAACGGGCGTCAAATTCCACACCAAAATTGAGCAGCAGAAGAATTGCACGCGATAACTTCCGCAAACTTTAAGACAGAGAGCAAGTTTTTTAAAACGAAAGCGTCTATTAAGACGCACACCTCGAATCCCCAGGAAAATCTAGGAATAATCATTCGTACACATTCATGAAATACTGTTTATCCGTATTCATCGGCCTGATTTGCCTTGCAACATCGGCCGAAGGACAGACGCGCAGCGCAAACAAAGAAATGCTCAATATGCTCGCCGCTATTGCGAGTAAAATATCGTCGCCGGAAAATCCATTTGCGACCGGGCAACGCATGCAAAGCTTCAGTTCTTCGCTGGAGTCGGCAGCGAATTTTGAAGATTCGTTGTACTGGCAATACATGATTTGCAGAACCCATCTCGAACTCGGCGATGAAGACAGCGCAATTGCCCTCTGCGCACAAATGATCGAACAACTTAACGATCCGGTATCGGCGGCTCCCAGGGAATCCGTCAAAAAACTTCTCGCTCTCGCTTTCCTGAGGCGCGGTGAAAGAATTAACTGCATCCACGGACATAACGCAGAAACCTGCATCTTCCCTATCGCCGGCAAAGGTATCCAGCAAAATACGGGAGCAACAGAAAAATCGATTGAATTGTATAAAGAGATATTACAGCAAAATCCGGAGGACCTGGAATCACGGTGGCTGCTAAATATTGCTTATATGGCAATCGGGCAATATCCCGCGAAAGTTCCCCTGGCGTATTTAATTAAAGGATTGGATAAGGAAAAAAGAAGTGACGTGAAACCGTTTACCGACGTGGCAATGCAAACGGGTTTAACCGTCAACAACATGTCGGGCGGAAGCATCGTGGAAGATTTTAACAATGACGGCTACCTCGATGTAATAACAAGTGGCTGGGGACTGGATGAAGAGATGCACTATTTTCAGAATGATACCCTTGGCAGCTTTAAAGATCTTTCGAGCGCTTCGGGCGTGGCTAAGCTTTCCGGCGGGCTCAACATCATGCAAACCGATTATAATAACGACGGATGGAAAGATGTTTTCATCGTGCGCGGCGCCTGGATGGGCACTTATGGAGAGCAACCGAATTCTTTGCTTAGAAATAACGGCAACGGTACAT
>CBIGXK010000347.1:0-4057 GCA_966193805.1 uncultured bacterium
CAAGACTTTAAACTTAAAACTGAAAACATTTTCACGTCTCACGATTGCCCATTGCCCATTGCCCATTGCCCTTTCCCCTCTGCCTACTGCCCCTTATTACTAAAATTAATCATCCACTTCACCCCAAACTTATCTTCGAAAGATCCGAAATAATCTCCCCAAAACATATCCGCCATCGGCATCTCTACTTTTCCCCGGGCAGAAAGCCCATTAAACAAACGGTCGGCTTCCTGGCGGCTGTCTGGAGCAACCGAGATGTAATTATTGTTGCCCACATGCAGCACATGCCCCATCGAAGGAAAAATATCCGAAGCCATCAGGAACTGTCCGTCGCCCAGTGGAATGGACACATGGATCACACGCTTCTTTTCATTTTCGGGAAGCTTGTCGTGGCCCGGCGCCTGGTCGCCCCGCTGCACGAACAATTCACCACCAAAAACAGATTGATAGAATGTCAATGCCTCTTCAGCATTGCCATCAAAATTCAAATAAGGATTGAGTTTCATTTCTTTTGTTTTTATGTGAACAAAACTAAGGTTGCAAATACTCTCCGGGCTGGGTTGATCGTGACAAATTGCAGGGGTGTTTGCGGCGTACTCCATCATCCCTCAAATGAAGCGTACCTTTAAAGGGATGGTATTGAAACAAGCCAACAAAAGTAAATGATCAACAACGAAAATTTACCACCCGGCTGGGATTACAATCCTTCCTCATGGTCGCAACGTATTCCGCTGGTTATCGTTGCGTTTATTGGATTCCTGATCGCTCTCTACCTGGGACTTTACCAGCTTGGCGTATTTTCCACCGTGTGGGAACCGTTTTTCGGCGACGGCAGTCAAAAAGTGCTGCATTCGGTTGTATCGCGGGCGCTCCCTGTTCCTGACGGCATCATCGGTGCATTTGGTTATTTTCTCGATGTGGTTACCGGTATTATCGGAAAACAGGGCCGTTGGAAATCCAAACCATGGATCGTTGTGCTTTTTGGAATAGCCGTTGGTCCGTTGGGATTTGTGAGCGTGATGCTGGTGATCTTTCAACCCGTGCTGATAGGAGCGTGGTGCACATTATGCATCACTACGGCAGTTATTTCCGTGGTCATGATAAGCCCCGCAATGGATGAATTCCTGGCGAGCCTGCAACATCTTAAACGTGTAAAAACCGACGGCGGTTCGGCATGGAAAGCGTTTTGGGGAAAAGATCCTTTTATCGAAAAACAAAATTGACATGTGGGCAGCAATACTGAATATTATTCTGGGAATTTGGATCATCGTGGCGCCGGCCGTCCTGAATTTTGATGAAAACGCGGCAAACAATAATCACATCGTTGGGCCGCTTATCGTAACATTTGCCATTGTAGCCATCTGGGAAATAAACCGTTCAGTGAGGTACTTCAACCTTGTGGCCGGTATCTGGCTGGTGGCTGCACCGTTTCTTTTATCATTCGATTCCTCCGCAGCCACCTGGGTGGACGTTGTATCGGGGGCGCTTGTTGCAGTAACCTCTCTCTTCAAAGGCCGCATCAGCAAAAAGTATGGCGGAGGATGGCGGTCGCTGGTTGACGGACCGGCCACATGATTCATTACTTTTTTTTCAAGATAAGCGTTGCTATTAACGAGGCCAGGCACACACCTGCCAGCGATCTAATCGCCGTTCTGTTCATGCTTAACCAAAGGGTAAAACTTCTATCCGCCGCATTCTTTCCAAAATCGCCATAGGCCCCACGGTCCTCCGCGATGGGTTGCCACAGGTTGTTTTTGCGGTCGCGTGCCACGGGTTGACCGGTCTGCTGTCCGTCTACGGCGTTTCTCGCCAGCACCCAATCTCCTAACCAGGGCGCAATCTTGTTTCCGATGATGGCTTTATACGTAGGAAAACCTACCCACACATTCCGGCGGTTATGCGCCGCAGCAAAAACAATAGCCCTCGCCGCCACTTCGGGTTTATACACTTTGCCGAGCGGCTTCGGCTCATTGGGAAGTTTACTCAGTACCCAGCCAAACTGCGTGGTATTCAATGCAGGCAGTTGCACCATGCACGTTTTGATGTTGCTCCTGTCGTGCAGCAGTTCCGAGCGCAGTGAATCATAAAAGCCTTCGATGCCATGCTTGCTGCCGCAATAGGCAGATTGAAGAGGGATGCCGCGGTAGGCGAGAGCCGATCCCACAAGCACGATCGAACCGCTGTTGCGCGGCCGCATTCTTTTCAGGGCCGACATGGTCCCGTACACCGTTCCCAAATACGTTACTTCGGTTGCCCGCTTATATTCTTCAGGTGTAATGTCTTTGAACGGTGCGAACACACTGTTCGAAACGTTGTTCACCCAAACCGCTATCGGCCCCAGCTCTCTTTCCACCTGGTCGGCCGCTTGCTCAACTTGTTGCGCATCGGCCACATCACACAGTACCGGCAGGCCGGTACCGCCATATTCTTCCACTTCTTTTTTGGTGCCTTCCAATTGCTCCGGACTTCTTGCGAGCAGCGCTATTTTGGCGCCGTGCTTCGCAAATTCCCAGGCCGTGGCCCTGCCAACACCGCCAGAGGCGCCGGTGATGACAACCACTTTGTCTTTAAAATAAGTTGTATTCATTGTTTATTTTTAGCTACCAACCCGTCGGTCAGTTTTTTCCATTGAATTTTTGAGAATGCGAGGATGCCGCCGGTTCCCACCACAGCGTCCCTGATTTTTTCTGTTGCGGAATCTGCGGTGGTGTTTACTTTGGTGTTGCGATCGTAGATGGCTGCCGTTATTTTGTTCGCTTCCCGCGTAACCGTGAAGGTGCTAGTGGCAGAAGGTGAATAGAAATGCGAAACATCGTCATCACTGCCGCCGGGGCGCCGCGCCGGCCGCACCCTGAACCCGAAACTTTCAACGTCTTTATCATTACTGGATCCCATCTCTTCTATCTGCACCCAATCGAACCCTTTTCCGCTGTCGGTGCCGGGACCGGGGACATCTATCCTGATGTAGTCTCCTTTTTCTGCGTTCCTGTTCAATTCGGTTCCAGATGCGTCAACCAGGCGGAAGTTCGCGGTGGGCGCACCGGAAAGACTGTGCCAGTTGTTTACATCCAGCAGTCTTTCTTTTGCTTTTTGGAAAAGTTGTTGTGCAGAAGAGAGGTCATCGAGTTCGGCATCGCTGGAAGTGTCAATGGTAAAGCCGGATTCCTGCCCGGGCACGATGCCCGTGTAATTCTTTTCCTCCATGCCCTATTACAAAAAAAGTCGTGCCACTTTCGGCTTCATCCATCAAAGCGATGCCTTTTTATAGTTTGATCTGAACGCTCCCGGCTGGCATTTCTTGAATTTTTTAAACTGCCTGTAAAAGAACGGAACGTTTTCGAAGCCGGACTGGTAACACACCTCGTTGATGGATTTATCTGTCTCGATCAGCATTTTACACGCACTGTTGATCCTGTACTCATTAAGAAAAGTGAAGAAAGATTTGGTCATCGTTTTACTGAAAAACCTTGAAAACGATTCATCGGTCATATTCACTTCTGCAGCGACTTCCGCCAGCGAAATCTTGCGGCGAAAACTTTTACTGACAAACCTGTACACGGCGTTGATGCGCTCATTATTCGAGTGGTTCAGCTCGTATGAGAAGCCATTTTGGGTAAGCAGGCTGAAATTTTTCTCTACAGCGAGATACCTCAGCACCTGCATGAGAAGGATAAATTTTTCAAAGTGATCGGCTTCCAGTATTTCCACGAGTTTCTTCTCTATAATGGATGCCGCCTCTTTACTGAATTTGATGCCTTTGTCCGAATTTTTGAAAAGCTCCACGATCTCAGGGAACTGCCCGTTGTTGAGCCAGCCAATAAAATCCTGATCTAAAAAAATTACGATAGCTTTTGTTGATCCAACCTGCCCCGAATTTATCCAGCAGTGCGGAAGGTTCGATCCCAACAGCACGAGGTCGCGGTCAGAAAAGTTTTCCATGTTGTTGCCCACATAGCGCACACCCTGGCTGTTGGAAATAAAAGTAAGTTCGTATTCAGGATGGTAGTGCCAGGGATAATCGAATTCCTGGTCGGTTTCCTGTTTTTCGATTCTGAAC
>CBIGXK010000348.1:0-4055 GCA_966193805.1 uncultured bacterium
GTTCTTCAACATACAAGAGTGATCGCATGCGCTGTGCCATTAATTAAGCGATTGACGCACAGGCATTTAAGAATTGACATTTAACGCCCGGTGTGCGGCTGCGAACACCTGCTGTGCGCAGATGGACACGGCGCACCGACTGGGGATTCTCCGTAATCTGCATAAATTTTTGCCACGATTCTCTTAGATTCGCCCGAATCCACGGAAGAGTTTAGATCTTTTTTCGTAAAGGCTGGCAGCACAGTGTACCAATTCGAGTTGCATTGAGCTACCAGGCGATAACTGTTTATTTATTGTATCTGCTTCATCAATGAACACCCTTCGATGCGTCCCAGGCGCGTTGCTGCTTCCTGGCATACATGATTTGCCCGGTATGGTAGGCATTATGCGTGCTCATGTGCGTGATGATGTCTGTCTGCTCCGTAGTTAGTGGTTTTTTCTTCGCAGCGATTGCCTGTTCCCACGCCGCTGAAACACTATCCGACCGGTGTACGATCGACAACCATTCCGCAGCACCCAACGACGAAAATGTTTCGTCATTGCTGCCCTGAAAAGGCTTGTCACGTTTTCCTTTGAAGAGATTGAGCCCGCGGGTGTTCCAGAATGTCAGGTGAGTGACCAATTGAACGATCGAATGGCTCGAATCGTCTGGCCGCCACATCGCCTGCTCAGGAGTAAGTCCCTCGATGGCAGCATGCAGTGGAACGAACCACGCCTGCTGGTTGTGCGTTTCTTTCAACTGCCGGAGCAAGATGCCTTTTGTAGTGGAATCGATCAGCTTTTGCTGCCCCATACAAGGCGATGCCAGGAAAACCAACAAGGCAATTATTGTATTTTTCATAATCCGTACTCGTTAGCCACAGGAAATTTAAACAAATTCCCACTGGCAACAGCAAGCTGTACCGAAAACCTATATGGTCTCCTTTTTGGGAACAACAGGAATCAGACCGTGCTTTGACATGACCCACGCTAATTTCTGCAGATCAGGAGGAAGGCCTGTATTGACTATTTCGGCCACCTCTCTGAAAAAGATAGGTCCCAGCAGGGCAGGGGTAATTACAGCGAGGCCTTTGGCATCCACTGGTTTGAGGTTGTCGAAGCCGTGTACAGCCCCGCCCCGACTAACACCACTGCCGCCCGGCGCAATGTTTGTTGTTTCGCCGTCCACCGAGAAAGTAAGGGTACCCGATATCCCATAGATCGTTTCATCGAAATTTTCGTGGTAATGCGGTATCGGCACCTTTGCTCCTGCTGGTACAGTAAATTCAAACATCGATACGGAACCTTTTGTGTCGGCAGCTTCGACAAGGAAGTCGATTGTAATCTGACCGGCTTTGATAGTTTCTTTGTTCATAAATTTTTGTTTAGTGAACAAACATATCTTCCCAAATCGATAACCTTCTTGATTTCAGATAAGAAACTTTTTTTCGGAAATTTTCTTTCGAATACGGCTGAGTGTTTCCGGTGTCATCCCCAGGTAGGCAGCTATATGATAAAGCGGTATTCGACTCAACAAAAGCGGCTCTTCTTTTATAAAGCGCCGGTATTTTTCTTCCGGGTTCTCAACAGTTGCTTCTGCAAGCCGCTTTTTCAATATATAATTCGTGTCCTGCTGTGCACGGATAAAACCCATTGTAAAAGATTGGATCTGCGTAACCGAGTATACCCAATTTTTCCGGTTGATCATGTGCAGCTTACTGTTTTCGAGCGCCTGCACACATAATTCAGTCGGCTTAATATCCAGGAAACTTACCAGTTCACTGCACCATCCATTTTCCATTTTAAAATATATGGTACGCTCTTCACCATTGTTATTGATATAATATTGCCGAAGGCAGCCTTGTTCAACAAAATACACGTATCTCACGATATCACCGGAACGATAAAGATGCTCGTTCTTTTTTACTTCTAAAGGTTCAAATAATTGGACAAGCTTGCTGCATTCCTTGTCGGAGGCGTTATATGCCTGCTTAAGTTGGTTTACCAGTGGAGAAGGGGTCATGGTGGAAAGGGTGTCTACGTGAAGTTACGGAAAGTAGGCGCCTCGAATGAGATAAGTTACCAGGAGCAAAAGTATCCGCTACAACAGCTTATTTAGCTATGGAAGAACCGTAACTAAAAAGTAGTTCTTTCGATTAATACCAGGCAGCACAATAGGTTATGCGCTGGCCGGCTCGCCCCTGAAGGCTTTCTTCAAGGTAGCGATGTCGAACTTTTTCATTTTTAAAAATGCCTGCGTCACGCGCTCGGTTTGTTCACGGCTGCCTGTAGTCATCAGTTCATCCAGAATACCCGGATTGACCTGCCATATCACTCCGTATTGGTCTTTGCACCAGCCACACTGCTCTGCTTCTGGAACAGCAGAAAGTTTTTCCCAGTAATAGTCTATTTCTTCCTGCGAGTCGCATTTTATCAAAAGAGATATCGCTTCGTTGAAATTGAATTTATGTTCCCTCGCACTATCCATTGCGGAGAACCACTGCTTTTCGATGACAAAATCAGTGAACATAACCGTACCTTCTTTGTCGGGTTCCATGCCCGCGGGATAACGGTGGATATTTCCCCTTTTTGAATTTTTAAACACTGAAATATAAAAATCAGTTGCCTCTTCGGCTTTACCACATACATCTCCTACAAACATTAGCGACGGTACGATAAAGGGCTGGTCTTCGCCCGCGGGGTCCGAAAGAATAAGTTGCCACGAAACGCCGTATTTATCCTGTATCCAGCCATAACGCCTGCTGAAAGGATATTCATCAAGCGGCATCAGTGCTGTGCCGCCGGCAGATAACTTTTCCCAGGTGGCATCTAAATTCTTTCTCGCTTCTCCATCTTTTGAAGGATCAAAATTGACCGTAAACGAAATCGATGGATTGAAGGTAAACAACGGCCCGGCACTGATCGCCATAAATGGCTGACCGGAAAGGTGGAAAGAAACAACATCGCAATCTCCTGAGGGCGTATCACGAAGTGTAGTGACATTGGTTACTGCCGATCCGGGAAAGAGCGCACAGTAAAACGCTGCTGCTTCCTTTGCTTCTTTATCGAACCACAGGTGCGGTAAAATTTTGTTTGAAGTTGCCATGATTGAATCGTTTTAATGGTTGTTAAGATTCAATACAAAGTTCAGGTTAACTGCCAAACTTCAAGCGGTGGGAATACGGCAACTTCAGGGGGCAAGTGCGGCAACCTTAGTTCCCGCTCTTCACCCTGCTCTGTTCCTCGCTCGATCCGCCACTGCGGCGGCGTGCGGGGGCGATATCCTTTTTGCCGAATTTGTAGGTAAAGGAAATATTGAACTGCCGGTTATCTCTTCTCCTGTCGTTGGTAATGTCAAGATCCACATCGGCATAGCGTGAGTAGCCACTAAAGTTGGTGGTGCGGAAGATGTCGCGGACACCTATCTTAATGGTGCCCTTTTTCTCCCAAATTTGTTTTGACAAAGCTGCATTTACCGCACCCATTGGCCGGCCGATGAGCAATCCTTCCGATGGATTGGAGTTGAACCAGCCGCTAAGCTCCGCTGTCCAGGTGCCGGCAAAATTAAAGCTGTTCGTGAGGTTGCCATCAAAGTTAGTGACGGTGATATTTACAGGAGTGTTTTCTATACCATCGTTGTACAGGCCGTTATAATTGTTGGCAAAAACACCTGCATATACATTCAGGTTCCACCACTTTACCAACTGCCTGTTGGCCGAAACAGATACGCCGAACTGCCGCAGGCGACTGAAGTTTTCTTTCGTTTGAAACGTCGTTCTCTTTTCGGTGTTTTGCTTCAATATGTCTGTTATGATACTGTTGGTTTGTGTGTAGCTGAATGTTGTCGTGAGAAATCTGTTATAGGTGTGACTTAATTCAGCCCTGTTCGAAAACTCCGGTTGGAGGTACGGGTTTCCCTGTCCGTACGTTAACGAATCCAGGAAGAAGATAAACGGATTCAGATCTTCATAGTCGGGTCTTCTGATCCTGCGGCTGTAGGCCAAGCTCAACTGGTTTTTTTCATTGATAGTATAGGCGGCGCCGACATTGGGGAAAAGATTGGTATAATTCCGTTG
>CBIGXK010000349.1:0-4032 GCA_966193805.1 uncultured bacterium
TTCGATGATAAGGCGGTGTTGTTGGAGATGTTTGCGTTGTTGGGGAAGTAGGGAGTGGGGAGTCGGGAGTGGGTTTTTATTGGCGATTGCCGAACAAAAAAAGCTTTTAAAACTATATGCTATATCACTTATTTGAATGGTTCAGGGATGAAGGGATAAAATTTCCCGGAAGCGCCCTCATGCAATTCATCACTTCGAGGGTGATGATTGCAGTGATCCTTTCGCTGGTGATATCGGCTTTGTTTGGAAAAAAGCTCATCAACATCTTGTTAAGAAAGCAGGTGGGCGAATCGGTGCGTGAGCTGGGCCTGGCAGGTGAAGAGCAAAAGAAGGGGACGCCAACGATGGGAGGCATCATCATCATCCTTGCGATTTTGATCCCGACACTGCTGCTCGCAGATTTGACCAAAGCATACATCCGGCTGATGATCTTCAGCACCATTTGGCTGGGCATTATCGGATTCATTGATGATTATTTGAAACTGCGCGCCAAAAGGATAGCGAAAGAACAGGGCGTGCCCTATAAAAAAGGCGACAAGGACGGACTGGCAGGATGGTTTAAAGTTTTGGGACAGGTGGTGCTCGGGCTGGTGGTGGCGGCAACGCTCATTTTTAATGGCAATACCCAGGTGTGGAGAGAATATACGGGAGAGATGAACGACAGCATACAGGTGATCAAACGCGAGCTCGACGGAAAACAAAAATTATTTGTGATACCCGACAAGCCCATCACCACGATACCTTTTGTAAAAGGACACGAGTTCAATTACTCGAAGCTGTTGCCGGCAGCGGTAAGGGGCTTTACCTGGATATTGTATGCACTGGTGGTGATATTTATTATTACGGCGGTGTCGAACGGTGCGAACATAACCGACGGTGTGGATGGATTGGTAACGGGAACGAGTGCGATCATCGGAACGTGCCTTGGCATATTTGCGTATGCCAGCGGCAACCTGCGGTTCGCCGAATATTTGAACGTGATGTATATCCCCAATCTTGGGGAACTATCCATATTCATTGGCGCGATGATTGGGGCATGCGTAGGTTTTTTATGGTACAACGCATACCCGGCGCAGGTGTTCATGGGCGATACGGGCAGTCTTACGTTGGGAGGCATTATTGCGGCGTTAGCTATAATCGTTAGAAAGGAACTATTGATACCTATATTCTGTGGTGTTTTCCTGGTCGAGAATTTAAGTGTGATGATCCAGGTCACTTATTTCAAGTACACGAGGAAAAAGTATGGTGAAGGCAGAAGGATCTTCCTGATGAGTCCGCTGCACCACCATTACCAGAAGCTCGGGTACCATGAAAGTAAAATAGTGACGCGTTTCTGGATCGTAACGATTTTCTGTGTGGCGTTCTCGATCGTAACACTGAAGATCAGGTAAGACGATATGAAACGGCTTACTGAAAAACCCATGTTCTCTTTTAAAACCGTGTTCTGAAAAACCACCTGTGAATGATGAAAACCGAGGTGGTCGAAATTTCAAACTACCGAAAAACCCCCTTAATCCGGAACCCTGAAATCATTTTAGGAGATGAGCAAACGTCTGGTAATACTTGGCGCCGGGGAGAGTGGCGTGGGTGCGGCATTGTTGGGACAGCAGCAAGGGTATGATGTTTTTGTGTCGGACGCATCGCCGATAAAAGACAAATACAGGAAAGAGCTGGAGGATAACAATATCGCGTTCGAGGAAAAGCAACACACGGAAGAAAAGATACTCGATGCGGGCGAAGTGATGAAGAGCCCCGGAATACCGGACAAGGCAGCAATGGTGAAAAAGATAAGGGCGAAAGGGATTCCGGTGATCAGTGAGATAGAATTGGCGTACCGTTTCAAAGGCAACAGCAGGATCGTAGGGATAACCGGAAGCAATGGAAAGACGACAACCACATCGCTGATTCATCACATGCTTACAACAGGGGGAGTTGAATGTGCGCTGGTGGGAAATATCGGTTACTCATTCGCCAGGCAGGTGAAAGAAGATCCAAAGAAATGGTACGTGGCTGAAGTCAGCAGTTTTCAACTGGACGATATAAAAGAGTTTAGGCCGGATATAGCGATCATCACGAACATTACTGAGGATCATCTCGACAGGTACGATTATAAAGTTGAGCATTATATCAACAGCAAATTCCGCATCACTATGAACCAAACCAATGAAGATTTTTTTATTTACAGTGAGGATGACCCGGTGACCAGCAAGTATGTAAAAGAACATTCATTCCGAACTAACCTATTGCCATTCACCATGCACACAGCATTAAACCGGGGAGCATACATTATGAATGAACAGATGACTATTAAAACTACGGATGAGAAGATGCAGATGAGCGTTTATGATTTCACGCTAAAAGGCAAACACAATCAATACAATACCATGGCAGCAGGTTTGGCGGCATCCATTGTGGGAATCAGGAAATCAAAGATCAGGGAAGCGGTGCAGTCGTTCGAGTCGCTGGAACACCGCATGGAGTTTGTCGTGGCCATCAGGGGCGTTGATTTTATCAACGATAGCAAGGCAACAAATGTGAACAGTACATGGTATGCGCTCGAAAGCATGAGAAAGCCGACCATCCTGATTTTGGGAGGCGTGGACAAGGGAAACGATTACCGCATGCTGCTCGACCTGGTAAAAGAAAAGGTAAAGGCGATAGTTTGCCTGGGTGTTGACAACACAAAAATTCATGAGGCCTTTAAGAATGATGTGCAGACAATTGTCGATACGTCGAGTGCCGGGGAAGCCGTAAATGCGGCGTTCAACATGGCGTCTCCCGGCGATGTGGTGCTGCTGAGCCCCGCATGCGCCAGCTTCGACCTCTTCAACAACTATGAAGACAGGGGCGATCAGTTTAAGAAGGCCGTGAGGGGGCTGTGAGCGGGACGGCAATCGGCAAATGATATCCCCGCTGGCGGGGGTGCCGCGAAGCGGCGGGGGTGAACAAAAACAAACGTAAATGAACGACTTCATCCATACACAAAAAAATCACTTCCGGGGAATCGGAAGCAGAACATCGGGCGACAAGGTCATCTGGGCCACCGTCGTGCTGCTGTCCCTGGTGTCATTGCTGGTCGTTTATAGTTCCACCGGGTTGCTCGCCTACAGGTATAATAAAGGCAACACCGAAATATACCTCTTCAAACAGGTGATGTTCATCACGGCCGGCGTGGGCATTATTTACTTCGCGCACCGGGTGAACTACACGCTTTATTCCAAGTGGTCGAGAATACTTTTCCTCCTGGCCATTCCATTGCTGATATGGACACTGTTCTTCGGCGTAAGGCTGAACGAAGGAAGCAGGTGGATAAGATTACCCATCATCAACCTTACTTTCCAAACATCCGACCTTGCGAAACTCGCACTGTTCATGTATGTGGGCAGGCTGCTCAGCAAGAAGCAGGATGTGATCAAAGATTTTAAGAAAGGATTTCTTCCCATCATCATTCCTGTCGTCATCACATGCCTGCTCGTGGCGCCCGCCAACCTGTCGACCGCTTTGCTGATTGGTTCGACAAGCTTGCTATTGATGTTTATCGGTCGCGTGAGCGTTAAGCATATTGGCGCGACTATTGGTATTGCAGCTATACCGGTGGCGATACTCGTCATGATCGCCGTGGCCTATTATAATAAGGAAGAGGGTAAGTCGGAAGACCTGCCGGCGATTTTTGAAGTGGGACGTATGCCCACGTGGGTGAAACGGGTGCAGAATTTTATTTATGACGGAAAGCAGGATGACAAAGAAGAAAACTACCAGGTTAACCAGGCAAAGATCGCCATCGCAAAAGGCGGATTGATAGGGCTCGGCCCGGGCAACAGCGAACAACGGAATTTTCTCCCCCATCCCTATTCCGATTTTATTTATGCAATTATTATAGAAGAGTATGGAATGGTGGGTGCAGCGTTCATCATATTTATTTACCTGGTTTTTTTGTACCGAAGTATCAGGATATTTCGAAAATGTCCCTATGCATTCGGTGCTTTCCTGGCGCTTGGTCTCAGTTTTACGCTGGTGATACAGGCGTTGATC
>CBIGXK010000350.1:0-3982 GCA_966193805.1 uncultured bacterium
GAAGAGTGAAGGCCTCGCCACTCGCAAAAAAACTCGCTGCCGAAAAAGGCATCAACCTGCGGCAGGTACAGGGTACCGGCGATAATGGAAGGATAACTAAAAAAGATATAGACGGGTTTGTTCCGCCAAAGAAAGAAGCAGCGCAAAAAGAGGCTCCGGCAGTGGCGAAGGCCCCTGTAGGCGAAGTAAGCTTCGACGAAGTTCCGGTTTCCCAAATGCGCAAGGTCATTGCCAAAAGACTGGCCGAAAGCAAATTTTCTTCTCCGCATTTCTATCTCACCATCAATGTTGACATGGACAATGCGGTGGCAAGCCGCGAGCGGCTGAATGAAGTATCGCCGGTCAAGATTTCCTTCAACGACCTGGTGCTGAAAGCCTGTGCCGTCGCCCTGAAACAGCATCCCAAGGTGAACAGTAGCTGGCTCGGCGACAAGATCCGCTTCAACCATCACGTGAATATCGGCGTGGCCGTTGCAGTGGAGGAAGGACTACTCGTTCCTGTCGTTCGCTTTGCCGACCTTAAGTCGCTGTCGCAGATCGGTGCAGAAGTGAAAGAAATGGCGAAAAAGGCGAAAGATAAAAAATTGCAGCCGGCAGACTGGGAAGGCAACACTTTCACCATTTCCAACCTCGGCATGTTCGGTATCGACGAATTCACCGCTATTATTAACCCTCCCGACGCGTGTATATTGGCCGTGGGCGCCATTCAAAAGGTGCCGGTGGTGAAAAACGGCGCCGTGGTACCGGGCAATGTTATGAAACTTACCCTTAGCTGCGATCACCGCGTGGTGGACGGCGCAACCGGTGCGGCATTTATGCAAACTCTCCAGGGATTGTTGCAGGAACCGCTTCGGATGTTGGTTTGATGATTAAAACTAACTGTATTCTCTCTTCCAGTCTTTAGAAAGAACAAAAAGGATGGCTTTGCAGAGATCCTCGAACCTGTTGGGCTTAGTGAGAAAATGTGCGGCTCCCAGCCTGGTGGTTTCCTCGATGTCTCTTTTTTCTGATGATGTGGAGTAAATAATAACGGGAATGTCTTTGAGATGACCCTGCCTTTTGAGTTCCGCAAGGCACTGTTTTCCATTCAGCCTGGGCATGTTGAGGTCCAGAAAGATCATGTCGGGAAGGTCGGTTTTTGTGCTCTTGAGCACCGCCAACGCCTCTTCACAATTTGATACCGGGATACAACTGATCGATCTGTCCACCTCGCTTACAGCCTCAATAAAGAGTTCCTGGTCGTCAATATCATCATCGACGATAAAAAACGTTCTCGGTTTGTGCATAGAGAAATGCAAGGTCAACAAAAATCAGCACATAAAAAATAAGCGCTTCTTGACAATATGAAATAAAAATGCAATATTACCGGCCAAATCCAATGATAGCTATGAAACCGGGCACCGCTAAGCCTCTTTTCATTATTTTGCTCCTTGCAGCCACTTTTTTGTCATGTAAAAAGCTGGTTGAAGACACGAAGAAAGACATTCTTCTCGGTATCATCACCGATGGGCAGTGGCACATCGAAACGTTCATGGAAGGCACCGATTCGATCACCTCACGATTCGAGGGTTACAATTTCAAGTTTAATGAAGACGGTTCCGTTTACGGCATTAAAGATTCCGTAAGCATCGTTGGTTTTTGGGAAGGGGATATTAATAATTATTCGATTATATCTGCTTTCCCGGAAACGGCCGAACCTTTGCAAAAGTTGAACGGAACCTGGAAGATCAGGGACAGCTCGCTCGATTATGTGGCGGCGGAGATGACCACCCTGCAGGGAATGATGATTCTGCACCTGCGAAAAAACGGCTGACGGGTAAAATTTAACGCAAGTTAATCAAACCATAGACGGAACTTTAACGTTTGTATTGTATATTGTATAGAAGGTAAAGATCCGCTGGCACCGAAACCATATTGAATGAAGATTTTTTACGCTTTAACCTTAATCCTGTTCATCTCCCTCCAGGTGAAGAGCCAGTCCGGTACCATCCCGGCCGGCAGCGGGTCGGCGTATTCAAGGATCATCAAGTTTTATCCCAACCCGGCCACTACCATCATCAACTTCGATTTTCAAAAGAACTACGACAAATCCTGCAATTTCCAGATCTACAGTTTCGTGGGTAAAAAGGTGCTCGAACTCAATAATATCGGCCCGAAAACTATTGTCGACCTCACCGACTTCTACCGCGGCATTTACATCTTCCAACTACGCGACAAAAATGGCAAAGTCATAGATTCAGGCAAGTTCCAGGTGTCGCGCTGATTTCCGCCATTTTGACCTTCAAAAAGCCCTTGGCAGCATTCTTGACTAGCTTAACTTTGCCCACAATTTTATGCTATGGATGAAAAAATTATGCAGGAAGACATGACTCCCGAAGAGATTCCCGGATCTGATGAAAACATCACTGACAACGCTGCAGAAGACGAAGGTTCTATGGGAACCGCTGAAAGCGAAACGGACGCCCTTAAAAAAGAGGTGGAAGAACTGAAAAACAAATATATACGGCTGGTGGCCGATTTTGACAATTTCAGGAAGAGAACCGCCAAAGAGCGACTGGAGCTCATCCAGACCGCATCAAAAGATGTTTTAAGCAGCCTGCTCCCCATTCTTGATGACACCGAACGGGCCGAAAAACAGTTAGAGACAGCACAAGACAAGGAGGCCCTCAGGGAAGGTATCAATCTCGTCTTCGGAAAGCTCAGAACCACATTGCATGCGGCGGGTTTAAAGCCCATGGAAAGTGTTGGCAGCGATTTCAATCCGGAATATCACGAAGCGATTACCGAAATTCCGGCCCCTACACCACAGTTGGCGGGCAAAGTAGTGGATGAGATCGAGAAAGGCTATTACCTCAACGATAAGATTATCCGCTTCGCAAAAGTGGTTGTCGGCAAATAAAGTAATTACCGAAAATGTCAAAAAGAGATTATTACGAGATTTTAAATGTAACCCGGTCGGCATCATCAGAGGAGATCAAAAAAGCCTACCGCAAGGTGGCCATGCAGTTTCATCCCGACAGGAACCCGGGCGATAAATCTGCCGAAGAAAAATTCAAAGAAGCGGCCGAGGCTTACGAAGTATTGAGTGACGCCGATAAAAAGGCGCAGTACGACCGTTTCGGGCACGCCGGAATGAGAGGTAACGGCGGCAGTCATCACTATTCCAACATGGAAGATATCTTTAGCCAGTTTGGCGATATTTTCGGTGAAGGCGGCTTTGAAAGCTTCTTTGGCGGCGGAAGAAGATCATCAGGAAGAGCACGTGGAACACGCGGCAGTAACCTGCGTGTAAAGATCAAACTGAACTACGAAGAAATTGCCAAAGGCGTCAATAAACAGATCAAGGTAAAGAAGTATGTTCCCTGTACCACCTGTAACGGATCGGGGGCCAAAGACCGGAACAGCGTGCAAACCTGCGGTACCTGCGGCGGAAGCGGCCAGGTAAGAAAGGTGAGCAACACTTTTCTCGGCCAGATGCAAACCGTAACCACCTGCCCTACCTGTAACGGCGAGGGCACAACCATCACACACAAGTGCAATGTTTGTAAAGGTGAGGGAAGAGTATATGGTGAAGAAACCGTTTCAATAGATATACCGGCCGGCGTACAGGAAGGCATGCAGTTGAGTGTTGGCGGACGTGGCAACGCTGGTGAAAGGGGAGGTCCTGCCGGCGATCTGCTGATCCTGATAGAAGAGGAACCGCACAAGGAACTGCACCGCGACGGCATCAACGTGGGGCACGAACTGCACATTTCATTTGCAGACGCCGTGTTTGGAACCCAGGTGGAAGTGCCCACCATCGACGGAAGGGCCAAGATCAAGATTCCGCCGGGAACGCAAAGCGGCAAGATATTCCGGTTGAAAGGCAAAGGATTTCCCGCCATCAATTCATATGAAAAAGGCGATCAGCTTATATCGGTGAATATCTGGACACCTCAAACGCTTACAACAGAAGAAAAAGAATTGCTGGAGAGACTGGGGC
>CBIGXK010000351.1:0-3971 GCA_966193805.1 uncultured bacterium
ATATAATATATTCCTTATGAAAAGACTTCTACTACCCTTGCTGTTGGCTTCGGGGTTGTTAGCCAATGCACAAAGCGATTACTCCTTAAGCTTTAACGGTACCAATTACGTGGATTGCGGAAACAACGTTGTTTTTAATGCCAACAACATTCGTACTATGGAATGCTGGGTGAAGTTCAACGCGTTCACGGGCAGTCAGGAGATCCTTTCAAAATCAATTACAGGTCAGGGTATTGAGCTGCTTATCTATAACAATACACTTTCGGCCTACTTCATGAGTTCAGGATCCGACGGTAGTTTTATTGCTTATCCCGTTTCTAACCTCCAAACGGGCGTGTGGTATCATGTAGCTGTAAGCTGGGATGGCACAAAAGAAAATATCCGCCTTTATGTGAATGGCGTATCGGTAGGTACACGTACCGATAATGGCAACATCACCACATCAGGATTGGCCAATCCCAGCGTGAGTTTTCGCATTGGCAACTGGTCGGATGCAAGCGGGCGTTATTTTAACGGCACAATCGATGAGGTTCGCGTATGGAGCGTAAACCGCACAGCGGCACAGATCAAATCCAATATGTTTACCGCCAGCGCCGATGAAACGGGACTGACTGCTTATTACAAAATGGATGACGGCAGCGGAACCAGCCTTACCAACAGCACAGTTACAGCCGGGGTTACAGGCACGCTGACCAACAGTCCTGCGTGGGCGGCTTCGCCCGTAGTAAAAAATGCCAATGCAATCAGCTTTGACGGCACCAATGACCTGGTTAACCTGGGCAACAATTCTTCGTTGAGATTCACCAACAGTTTTACAGCCGAGCTTTGGGTTAAATCTGCCAACTGGGCCGTGAGCTCACAGCAGCAACTGTTGTCCTGTTTTGAATCCGGCGGATACGGCATTTCGCTGACGAACAACGGAATGATGAATTGTTTCATCAGGTCGAGTGTAACGGGCACCAGCTATGTAGGTGTGTCTTACCCGGTATCCAACCTCACCAATAATACCTGGTACCATGTAGCCGGCACCTTCGACGGCCGGTATGTTCGCTTGTATGTAAACGGCAGCCTCGTTGGAACATATGACATCGGAAGCACCGGTACTGTCGCTTATACTAATCCGTCAACTCCTGTATTTGTCGGCGCCGACCCTAACGATGACGCGACACCGCAAGGGTTATTCTTTACCGGGCAGATTGATGAAGTGCGTCTCTGGAACATTGCGCGGACCGAGTCTCAGATACAATCGGCTATGAACAACGAACAAAACCCGTCGGATGCTGCACAAACTCCCGGGCTGGTATCTTATTATACATTTAATCAGGGCATAGCCTCCGGCACCAACACTGGTTTAACCACCATTATTGATCAGAAAGGAACCAACAACGCAAGGCTGACGAGTTTTGCGGTTAGCGGCGGCACCTCTAATTATGTGGCTCAGAAAAGCGGGCTAATCGTCCTTCCTGTTACCTATGTTTCTTTTAGTGCCCAAAATCAGGGCGGACAGGTAAAATTGCAATGGAGTACGGCACAGGAAGTAAATACTGCTGAATTTATCGTGCAGCACAGTACAGACGGAAGCAGTTGGAAGAACATCGGCCGCGTAACCGCAGCCGGCAACAGCAACCAGGTTCGTCACTACAGCTATGTGCATACGAACCCTTCGAGCGGCAGCAATCAATACCGCATCATGCAAACAGACAGAGACGGCAAAGCGAGCTACAGCCAGCTAAGGAAGATTAATATCAGCGAAGCCGGTGCAGTTAGTGTATTCTCGAATTATATCAAAGACAACAGCATCCGCGTTCAGCTCGACAAACCTGCTGCGGTGTACCTTTATAGCCGTGATGGAAAGCTGCTGCTAAAGAAGCGATTGGCGGCAGGAGTGCAGGCGATTGATGTAAGCAACTTTGCCAGGGGTCTTTATTTTTTAAATATCAGCGGCCACACAGAAAAGATAATGCTTCAGTAAGGAGTTGATATCGAGTGCCATTGCCCGGTTGGAGCAAAATAACTAACATTTATCGCCGAAATGGATTATCGTCTTCAATATAATCTGTCAGGTTTACCCGAGGATATTCAAAAACAGGTCAAAGACTTTATTGAATTCCTGTTGAGTAAACGCGAGTCCCCACGCGGGGGCAAAAAAACGCGTGTTCGTCAGCGCAAAGATTGTTCAGGCAATGAACAACCATCTGTCTGTCATTTCTCGCGACAAGCATTTTCCCGCTTATGACGAAGTAGAATCTATTTGGTAACAATAGATCCTGCGAGATTTGTTCGCAAAGGTTGGGCTCTGTTATTATCTTTGAAATCCCCCAGGTCATAATTGCGATAGAAAAACTCGTATGTACTTAAATCGAAATCGTTATTTAACTCAGCACCATTGAACTTGTGCTTATTTTCTGGGAGTATACTGAAATAAAAAAGCACTTATAATAAATTATAAGTGCTTACTAAGTAAGTGGAGGATACCGGATTCGAACCGGTGGCCTCTTGCATGCCATGCAAGCGCTCTAGCCAACTGAGCTAATCCCCCTTCGATTGCCGAAGCTTCAGCCAAAGCGATCATCGATCGCTAAACTTTCACACGGCGGGCCGCAAATATAATCAATCACCCCATATTTCGTCTTCGCCCTTCAACCACTTTTTCACCAATCTTGTACTTACCGATTTTGGCCGCTCCAACGGGAGCCCAAGCGCCCTGTCCCAAATAAGACTGGCAAGTACGCCCAGTGACCTGGCGATGCCGAACAGCACCGTATAAAATTCATATTCTTTTAACCCATAATGCACCAGCAATGCGCCACTGTGCGCGTCCACATTGGGCCATGGATTTTTAACCTTACCAAGAGATTTCAAAATGGGCGGCACCACCTCATACACGTTCCATACCGTTTGCACCAACGGATCGTCGGGCATGTGCTTCTTGCCAAACTCCATCTGTGCGGTGAACCGCGGATCCGTTTTTCTCAGCACTGCATGTCCATATCCCGGCACCACCTTGCCTTCCTTCAACGTCCTCTTCACATATTCGGCAATCTCTTCCTTGCTGGGCGATTCTGTTTTTAACTGATCCCTCAGCTCAAAGATCCATTTGATCACTTCCTGGTTCGCCAACCCGTGAAGCGGCCCGGCAAGGCCATTCATACCCGCAGCAAAGGCGAGGTAAGGATCGCTGAGCGCCGAGCCCACAAGATGAGTGGCATGTGCGGAAACATTGCCGCCTTCGTGATCGGCGTGGATCGTCATGTACAACCGCATCAATTCCTTAAAGCTGCTGTCGTTGTACCCCAGCATGTGCGCCAGGTTGCCGGCCCAGTCGAGCAGGCCGTTCGGCTGTATATGATCGTTGTTTTTGTACTTTCTTCTATAGATGTACGCAGCCACTCTCGGCAGCCGGGCAATCAGGTCCATCGAATCATCGTAGGCCGCTTCCCAGTAATCCTTTTTGCTCATTCCTTCTGCATACTGCTTCGCAAAATTACTTTCCGTTTGCAGTGCCATGATGGCGCTCACCAGCATGGTCATGGGATGTGTCGTCAGGGGCAATGCATCGATTACGTCGAATACATGGTTCGGCACATGCGACCTTCTCTGCCACACCGAACTGAGGTAGGTGGTGTCTTCCTCTTTGGGAAGCTCACCCATCAGCATAAGGTAGAACAAACCTTCGGGCAGCGGTTCGTTGCCGCCTTTGGCTTTCGGCAGCTTCTTCTGAAGATCGGGAATTGAATAGCCACGGAACCGTATTCCCACCTGGGCATCCAAAAGAGAGGTTTCGGTTACTAATCCGGTAATGCCGCGCATGCCGTTGTAAACCTGTGAAAGCTGCACCTCGCCTATTTTCCTGGAACCATGTTCCTTGAGAATCTCCTTGATTTCTTTGGCCGAAGCGTCAGCTTTCGCCTTAAACCTGTCTTTCATTATACCCATTTGTAACTATTTATATTATCTCAATATTTCATATA
>CBIGXK010000352.1:0-3961 GCA_966193805.1 uncultured bacterium
AACCGGGATACTCGTATCTGCCTCCATTCAATTGGTTGCAGCGATACCGAATGCTCCTTTTCTTGAATTTTCAGTTACCGATTCGCCTATCCGTAAAGAAATACTTACCAATCCCTTTATTATGAAAGATGGATATGTGGAAGTTCCCGAGCGGCCCGGCCTGGGCATTGAACTGAATATGGATATCGTGAAGAAGTATGGCATTAATACAGACAAAAAAAATTAAATGACCGAAGAAATAAATTGGGGAGGATGGCCGAATTGCATCCGGCTGAAAAATGCGAGGTGCGAACTGGTGGTGTCGACCGACGTGGGCCCGCGAATTTTGCATTTTGGATTTATCAATGGCGAGAATCTTTTTCACGTGGTTCCCGAACAAATGGGTAATACCGGTGGCGAACAATGGCGGTTGTATGGCGGTCACCGCCTATGGCTGGCGCCGGAACAAATTCCCGGTACCTTTTACCCGGATAATTTTCCTGTAAAATACTCGGCGCATGACCGAAGTATATTGCTATCCGGTGAAAAGGAAAGCACCACCGGTATTGTCAAAGAGTTGGAAATAACGCTTGCGGATAATACCGATGAGGTTAAACTGGTGCATCGCATGATCAACGCGGGCAATGAACCTCGCGAACTATGTGCCTGGGGCATTTCAATGATGGCCAGGGCCGGCAGGGCGATCGTTCCCCAGGAGCCCTACGGCGAAGGAGATGAGTTCCTGCTGCCTTCCAGGGCGCTTGCCTTGTGGCAGTACACGAAAATGAATGACCCCCGTTGGATTTGGGGAGAAAAATATATACAGGCAAAGCAGGATCCCTCGCGCACGTCTGAACAAAAAATTGGCGTAACGAACAAGCAGGGATGGGCCGCTTATTGTTTGCAGGAAGATGTGCTCGTCAAAAAGTTTGCTTACGAATTCGGCGCCAATTACGCAGATTGCGGCAGCAACAATGAAATATACATCAACGGCGAGTTTTTAGAAATAGAAACACTCGGCCCCGTTGTAACAACCGCTCCCGGAGAAAAAATAGAACACACCGAACATTGGCTGCTTCGCAAAGCTGCGTGTGATGAAAGCGAACAATCTATCGATAACAACATATTGCCGATCGTAAAATCATTTGCGCCGTCTTTATAAACTTTTTGCCATGAGAATTTTTACTGTTTTGTTTATTTCCTTTACTGCCTGCTCCTTTTTCGCCTGCGAATCTCCGCGGCAGGCAACTTCGCAAAAGGGCCCTGAGCCTGCCGGATGGTATGCCGGCGACATGCACGTGCATCGTAATTGCGGTACCGATTCCGTTGTGGATGTGCAGCAACTTGCGAAGATGATGGAAGTGAATGACCTCGCTGTCATTTCCGTTCTTGCCGATATGGGGAATGGTGAGGTGCTCTACAGCAAAAAAGATCTTTCAAAAGTAAACGGCCAACCCGCGCCCGAATCCGTAAACGGCAGGCTCGTGAATTGGGACGTTGAATGGCATTGGGACGCTACCTATTCGCAATTTGAAAAGCAGGCCCTCGGGGGGCACCTGGTATTGCTCGGACTGCAAAACGCGCAGCAAATTTGGGAAGAATCGCCTTACAAAGTGCTTGACTGGGGAAAAAAGCAAGGCGCCGTTTCGGGATTCGCACACATGGAATACCTGAACGATTCCATTCAGAATAAATTGAATTGCTGCATTCCTGTTGACTATCCCGTGGAAGCGGCAATGGAAACCATCGATTTTGTTTCGGAAGATGTATTTGGAGCCGGCTCGCCTAACGGCGGCAATTATTTTGCCGACGGCGCCATCAATGCTTATTATAAATTATTGAATTGCGGCTTCCGGATAAGCCTGGTGGCGGGCACCGACTATCCCTGTAACAATTATGAACCGCTGGGAACAGTGCTCACCTATGTGCAGGTTCCGGGTAATAAAGAGCTCACTTATTCAAAGTGGGTGGAGGGGATCGCGAAGGGCCGCACTGTCGTATCCCGAAATGCACACAATGAGTTTCTTGACCTTAAGGTCAATGGCACTGAGGGCCCCGGTGCCGAAATAAACATTGCAAAGGGAGAGGAATTGACGATCAGCGTTAACTGGTCGGCCAACCAAAACTTATCAGGGCCCCTTGAAATTGTCAGTAACGGAAAGGTTATCGCCACTCAGGAAGCAACCGCCGACAAGGGAAATTCCGCAGGCATTACACATAAGCAGGTATTTAACGAAAGCGGCTGGATATGCGCCCGTAGAATGGGCAACGACGGGCACATGGTTCACACCTCACCCGTTTATGTTACAATTGATCATCAACCCGTACGCGCCAGTGCTGCCGATGCTGATTTCTTTATTCGCTGGATCGACAATATTCTTCATAACATTCAACCGGGAGGCGAATGGAACAGGTTCTTTCCGAACGATTACGAATCGGTGAGCGACCGATACAACCGGGCGAAACAAATTTATCAGCAAATCAAAAAGGAGGCGTCCTCCAAAAGCTCGTCATAATTTACTGAAACATCCGGAGCCTGGGGGCTGGTAATATTTTTACCGGGGCAAGTGCATTTTTCCATTTTAAAATTATCGGCTATCCATCATAGTTATATATCGTGAAAACCGGATAACAGAATAGTGTAAACATTGGTCAATATAGGATACAAACGCCCCTATTCGCTGTTCTAAATTTGGTATAGTCCTTCAAGCAAACGTCTCACCTTAAATCAAAGTCATGAACTTTTTTAAACTTGTGTTTAGCGTTGTAAAAAAAGCAATTGTCTTGCCGCTGATATGTTTTTTTCTATCCATTTCGGCTTCGGCGCAGGAAAAGAACACGATAACAGGCAAAGTAACCGATAATGGTGTGCCGCTCGAAAACGTTTCGGTGAATGTTTCGGGCACCAATACAGGAACGACCACAGATGAGCAGGGCAGATTTCATATCATGGCGTCGAAGGGACAAACGCTGACGTTTTCATACATCGGTTACGAAACGAAAAGCTTTGTCCTGGACGATCATCTTGATCTGAGCATCGACCTGAGCGCTTCTGCCGACGACATCTTAGGCGAAGTGGTGGTGGTGGCCTATGGTACGCAGAAAAAAGAAAATCTAAGCGGTGCGGTATCAACGGTCTCCGCAAAAGAAATTGAATCGAGGCCCGTTACCAATGTAACAACCGCACTGCAGGGTACAATGGCCGGCGTAACGATTGTGCAAAACAGCGGGCAGCCGGGAAAGGACCTGGCCAGTGTGCGCGTTCGCGGCATCGGCACGCTGGGTAACAGCGATGCAATGATAATTGTGGATGGTGTTGTTTCGTCGATGAATGATGTTAATCCGAATGATATACAAACCATCACGGTTCTCAAAGACGCCGCATCGGCTTCCATTTACGGATCGAGGGCGGCCAATGGTGTGATACTGATCACTACCAAGAAAGGAAAGAAAGGAGAGACGATTATTCATTACAACGGTTACGTTGGTAAGCAGTCGCCAACCAACCTGCCCGATTTTCTTCCATCGTGGAAGGCGGCCACTTTTTTTAATGAGGCCCTGGCCAACGAAGGTCAGAATCCGCGCTACACGGCCGAAGAAATCGAAAAGTTTAAGAACGGCTCTGATCCCGACAATTATGCGAATACAGATTGGTTGGATTTGTTCTACCAGGGCTCGGGACTGCAGCAAAGCCATTACGTGGATGTAAGCGGCGGAAATGAAAAAAGTCAAACGCTCGTATCGTTTGGATATTATCAGCAGGAAGGTATCGTAAAAAATACCGGCCTCGACAGGTACACCACAAGATTTAAGAATAGCACGAAACTGGGTTCCAGGTTCGCCGTCAATACCAGCCTGGCGTATTCCCTCCAACACTTCCAGGAGCCGGCAAACCCGTTAGGAAGAGGTTTCGACGAGTTTTTTTGGCAGATTAACAGGATAGGAAGAAATGTTCCTTACAAATATTCGACCGGACATTATG
>CBIGXK010000353.1:0-3944 GCA_966193805.1 uncultured bacterium
CGGATCCAAAATACGGATAAATTTCAGCAGCAACGGTTGCGGTATAAGAAACAGCTCGTAATAGGCTAAATGACGATTTGTATTAAACCCCGGTACCTGATTGAACAGACTAGGCCAATCGAACAATTGAAGCAGGAAGTTGCCGAGCTAAAATAAGTAGTACACGTTCATAGCAGAACATCGGAAAAGCCGGCTTCACACAGGCTTTTATTTTCAGGCGACAGGGGCGTCGAATCGCTTAAAAGCCGCTAGTTCTTTATCTGATGACCGCTGTTTGATGAATAGTTTGTCGATCTCCGGCACATACACCATGTTTTTCTTACTTATCCGCAGTGAAAACACCATTGCTTATCATTACTCCTCTATTAGTTTCGAAAAATTCTTGAAAAGCAATAATGCAGACAAAGTGAAATATTCGGATAATATCCGAACATTCCGTACATTTGTATGAGAGTATTAGGTAAGAAGATATTGACGAAACTACAGGCCAAAAACAAGAGCAACAGAAGATTATGTTCCGCCATAGATCAGTTAATCAAGGATCTGGAACAATTTAATCCAACTTTAGCTCTTTTAGAAACGGTAAGGGATGATGCGGATAAGGTGCATAATGACGGCTTTTATTTTTTTGATATTCATATCCATCGCACATTTATCCTAATCGATCTGGACGAGGATGGAGAGGCCGTCATTATCTGGGCAGGATCGCACGACGAATATGAACGAACATTTAAAAACAATAAGTCCACTATTGAAAAGTGGTTAAGATATAATGGATACATCGAATAATGAAAACGCATTTTGACATAGAGCAATTCATTATAGCTGGCACCATCCGTAGCGAACTGGACTATGAACGGGCCATGGCAGCGGATAGAAAATTACGGCTCCTGGCCAAAGACAGTGCACATTTTAAGAAACTACGCAGCAAGCTGCGCGACCTGATCGAAGCGTACGAGGCACATCATTGGAGCGATCATAAAGCCGTGACCAGAAAACAAATACAGCAAAGCGAAAGTGCAGAGCAGGCAGCAGAGGCAGAGCGGAAATTTATGGAAAAAAGAAAAGCTACCATCCGCAAAAAATTAAAATCGTTGGACCTTACGCAGGAAGACCTGACACAAATACTTGGGCACAAAAGCAAAACCCACATGTCGGAGTTGATGAACGGGATCAGGCCGTTTACGCTTTCCGATCTTATAGTAATCAGTATATTGTTAAAAATAGATCTTCACGAACTTGTGCCGATATTTCTAAACCTGGAAAAAAGGCAACACGTCCGATCGGCCCTTCGGCGGCTTAACAAGCCGAAATTGAACAGGATAGCATTGGCTTTCTAAAATTTACCGCATCTGATATCCTTGTGAAATGATATCCCGGTGGAATGATTTTTAACCAATAATGTAGGCTGCCGTAATTTTCAAAGCCTTATCAACTTTGTAAAAGTTATAACCAGTTTGTGCTTCTTCCGCATTAAGAAACATACACATGCTTAGCGGAATAAAAAATATATTGCTGAAATGGATAGGTGCTTTGGCAAGCAAGCTTGCCTCGCTAAAACAAAAAAGCCGTTCCGACTTCGTCAAAACGGCTTGTGCCCAGGACTGGATTCGAACCAGCACATCCTTGCGAACGCTGCGACCTGAACACAGTGCGTCTACCAATTTCGCCACCTGGGCATCCTGTTTCAGGGCTGCAAATATAGGAAGAAGATACACACTGGAAAAATTGAAATTGACCCAAACGCTCACCCCCGTCAAACGCCATTCCCCTTCCGCCGCTACAGCCGCTTGCTACCGCGCCTCACCACGGTTACGCCGTTTTCCTCCTTCACCTCATACCAAACAACCACCTCGCTACCATCTTCCTTTACCAGGTAAGGACTGATCGCCCCGGTTATGCTCGTCCCGTCTTTGAAAGCAAGGTAAATTTCATAAAAATACGCCCAGTTGTCGCCCGACTCACTAACGAAAACAACCGTTCCACCGCCAGACACATTCCTTTTGTTCGGTACGCCGTCAACATAAAACACACCCAACGGCGACGCCTCTATAAAATGCCGGCCCGAGGCGTCGAAAAACAACCTGCTCTTTTTATCTACCGGCAAAGTTTTCCCGTCGCTCAGCCAAACCTGCTTCTTTACAGTAGACTTACTCATCTGTTCCAGCAACGCCACCTGCTGCGCACGCGGCAGCTTATTAATAGCCGATGCAGAGGCATCGCCCTTGTCGGATAGCATAACACCGCCGCGGGTAAGCTCACTGTTGGTGAATAGCTCCCGTGGCCGCCCGCCGAGCAGTTCCTTCTTGCCCGAATCGTCCAGGTAATAATATTGCTCCGCGCCCTCCGTGCCTGATGCGACAACCGCAATAAAATGCCGGTCATTCTCGCGCATAAACATTATCCGCCCATATGTGCCGTAATCTTTCGCGGCCGAGCGGATCCGCCATTGGCCGTTGGACTGCAGACTTGAAAACTTTACATGCGATTCGCGCGGTATGGCGTAAGGGTTTCGCCTGGCGCAATCCGCGTTGGCGAGCAGGTCGTCTTGTGAAAGGTTTTTTCTTGTTCTCCCATTTTCGATGGCCGTCAACTTCCCATCCGCCTGACGGATCACGAGCGATGCTATTTCGTTTTTGCCCGACGGCCACCAACAGGATAAATACTTTTCCACCCGCTCTCCTGGTTGCAGCGTCAGAACAGTTTCATAATTTATTTGTGCTGTAAGGGAACCGGTTAACACGGAGCCGGAAAAAAGGAGTACTAATAAATATTTCATCAGCAATGTAATTTTCGCAAAACTGCGTTTGAACAGTTCCGCCCGCAACTGCTGCCTGTATCAATCGTGTATTTCAGAGGATGAAATGTATTTGCTGTAGATATGCTCAAACACCTTCTTTTCAAATTCATCATTTTCCAGGTTCAGCACTTTCGCAACATCACCGCGGTTTTTTACCAAGCCGAGCACGGCATCAAATCCCCACAGCTCTTCGATGGCTTCGATAATCACGTAGCCAAGCATGTATTCCAGTCCGTTACCCATCGTTTGCAACGAAGGAAATTGCCTGTTCTTTATCGCATCGATCTGCCGTGGGTCCATAAACCATCCCGATTCGTACATCGCCACGCCTTCCCACAACCACCGGGGATTATTGGGTGAGTAATCAATATTCAAATGAACACAATGCACAAATTCGTGAGAGATGAACTGAATCAGTTCGTCTCCGCCCTGCGCGGGCGAAACCATCCGGAATTCATCCTTGCCGAATGCCGTTGCCAACACCTGGCCGGGCGCATCAGGATGATTTATGGAGAGATGAAAGCTTTTCAAATCGGGATAAATCTTCACTTTAATCATCGGAAGGCTGTTTAACTTAAAATCCTGCAGCACTGAATCGTAGCGTTTTTCCAGATGAGATGCAAGTGAATCGATGAATTGTGCGTCCCTTTCGCTGTACCAGAATTCGAAATGCCCGCTCGATTTTCTTTTCGTGAGCAGCGTATCCATTGCCGAAGAATAATCCTGGGCCTCGCCCGATACTTTTCTTCCCTTGATGTTTCCCTGAAAGCCATTGACAGTTAATTCGATCGTATCGGCATTGCCATGCGAGAAGGTGAATATATCCTGCTTCATGACGGCTGATCTGTAACTGTTCGGACCAGTGCGTTCCATTTTCTGAACGGGGTTGCCCGCGGTGATGAGAAACAGTTCGTTGTTTTTTACCGTAAACTGAATGGAGCCGGCGCCTCCTTCCAGGTTATATTTACCGGTAAGGTTGGTTAGCGGAATACCCGTTTGCGTAAAAGCACACAGATGAAAACATATTAGCAGTGGTCCGACGGCATATTGTGCAACAGAAGAAATGAAACGCATAAACAGTAGTTAAGCGATGTTTTTGTATTGAACCGGTACTTGTGCTTATACGAAGGGTATAGGTAAAGGT
>CBIGXK010000354.1:0-3934 GCA_966193805.1 uncultured bacterium
CGTGCAGTATATTAAATTGTTATATATACTTGTCAGATTGTCAAAATTAAGGATTTATCGGCAATGATATGGTACAGCTTAATGGTGAGTGCATGAAACAGCATCCTTGCATTGGCGTTGCGCTCGATATAATACGATGCCCTGTCTAATTCTTCGATCATTGCCTGTTGCTGCTCGATGCCGGCCATTTTGTTGAGCCTCAGTGCAAAATCCTTTTCGTTATCAGCGATCGGCAGGTCGATGCCGGGCATTACCTGCATTTTGATCGCTTGTCCCAGCAGGTGGTTAAAATACCTTAGAAACTGTTTTTGTTTTTCCCTGCCGTGCCTGCTGATCTCATCGATCCATTTCACCTGCGCCACCGGGCCGTTTTTCATAATGGCGTTGAGCCATTCGCGCAACAGCGCCTGCCAGTCTTCACCCGCGTGTTGCAATATCTGCAGTGATTCGCGGTAGTTGCCGTTCGATACCGATGCTATCTGCCTTGCCCTGTCTTTTTCGAGCTTACCCGCCGCTATTAACGCCTCTTCTATATCGGTGTTGGACAATGGCGGCACCCTTACCATTTGTGTGCGAGAAAGAATCGTTTGCAGAATCATGCTTTCATTTTCTGCAACAAAAATGAAAAGTGTGTCGGCCGGGGGCTCCTCAATTAATTTCAACAGTTTGTTGCCCTCGTTCCCAAGATACTCGGGCATCCATAAGATCAGGATCTTGTAGCCGCTTTCAAAGCTTTTAAGACTGAGCTTATGAATGATGTCGTTACATTCCTGCGCGGTGATGTTGCCCTGCTTGTTTTCGGCGCCAATAAATTGCAGCCAGTCATACACGTTGCCATAAGGCAACTGCGACATGAACTCTCTCCATTCGGTTATGAAATCGGTGCTAACCGGTTTGTCGCCTGCTTTTTTCGGAATGACGGGATAAGTAAAATGAATATCGGGGTGAACGAGGTCGCGTGCCTTTAAACAAGCATTGCAAACGCCGCACGCGTCGGCCAACGTATTGGCATGAGAAGGCGACTCGCCAAAGAGCGACGCGCCGGTTTGTGTGCGGTGATTAACTTTTTCGCAAACAACATACTGGGCAAATGCGACAGCTAGAGGAAGGGCTCCTGCACCTTCTTTTCCTGTAAACAGCAGAGCATGGCTCAGCCTGTTCTGGCTCACCATTTCGGCCAGGTGCGTTTTAATAGGCTGCTGGCCGATAACATCCTGGAACCGCATGTCAGTTCAAATACTTCGTTATCTCCTCACTCATCGGTTTCACCTTGCTTTCGAAAACGGCCACAAGTTTGCCTTTTTCATCCACAAGAAACTTCGTGAAGTTCCATTTGATCGGATCATGCACACCAAGTTTTTCCGACTCGGATACGAGATATTTGAAAACGGGATGAATGTCATCGCCCTTAACAGACACCTTCTCGGCCATCGGAAAGGTTACGCCATAATTTTTTTCACAGAACGTTTTGATCTCGCTGTTTGATCCCGGTTCCTGCCCGCCAAAATTGTTGGCCGGAAAACCAACGATCACCAGTTTGTCGCTGTATTTCTTATACAGTTCCTGGAGTTCTGCATATTGTGGTGTGAACCCACACTCTGATGCGGTATTTACGATCAAAATCTTTTTGCCCTTATATGCCGAAAAATCAATCGACCCTCCATCGAGAGAGGGCACCTTAAAGTCATAGATAGTAACTGCCATAGCGAATATGCCTGATAAAATTAAAAGCTTAAGCATGATGATATATTTATAAAGTTGTTATAACGAAAGGTTTACAAAGATCAACTAAAACGACGTCTCATACGCTCCGATATCCGGAATATTTTGACGCTCATTCTCTTCAAGATCTGTCGCAACGCCAGCATTAACCCCTGCATCAATAGCCGGCGAACCATCGCCAGGATGGAAATCATACTGGTTCTTAGCGGTTTCAATCTCCTGAAAGAGCGGATCATCACTGCTGATCATTCCGGACGCGTTAACGTCTGAAGGAACATTGACCAGCTTCCAGAGACAATTAGTGAAAGTTACGTCGAAATTGTCATTGCCCTCTCTGGCTGTCACCACTTCATCGTCCACCGTTCCGTTGTTTCCCCAGAAAATGCAGTTGACAAATGCCGCTTTTGTCGCCGCAGTCACTAACACGTCTCCCTCTTTAATATAATCGGTAATGGCGAGCACCGGTTGCTTGTGCGCTATATAATTGTTTGAAACGGCTACGTCTGTGCAATGCGTAAAACGGTAGTTTCCCCCACCTGCCAGGAACACATTTTTGCCGCAATTGCTGATGAGGCAATTGACGGCTTCAATGCTGGCGTTGACGGCAAGTATGCCCGCGTCGTAGCAATTGTCGATGATGCACTGTTCCATTTTTAATGCTGTGCCCGCATCGCCAGCAGGCGATTGGATAACTATTCCCTGGTAAGCATTCTTGATGACCACATGCTTCAGGCTGTTGTTCATTGTGGTTTCCCGGAAGTACACTCCCGGCCAGGCTCCGGGATAATCTCTGTAGTATTGGTCAAGTCTGTCGCCCTGGAAAATGATTTTCGTGCTGTCATATTTTTCGCCATGTGCGATGAGCGTACCGTCCACCACGAAAGGAGCGTCGGCATGTAAAAACACCCTGGTGCCTTTTTGAATGGTAAGCGTCGCCCCCTCAGCAACCAACAGCGGTCCGGTAATGACAACGGGTTTCTGGTTTGTCCAGGTAGTGTCCCCGGCAATCACGCTGTTTTTCATAAAGACGGCGTTTTGTCCCCAGGCAGACAACGGCACCCATTTGTCGTTGCCGTTGTAGGATATTTGAATGCTGTCTTCAATGATGAAAGGAAGATCGGCCTGCGATGGATCTATTTGAACGGTTACAAATACATAAATGCTGTCATCTGCTTCCACGTCGAGATTGCTGACGACGGGTCCCTCCATGCCATCGGCATTCAGTCTGAAAAAAGACGAGCTTCCTTTTTTCAAAGCAATCTGGCTGATCCTGAGCTTTTGATTATTGTTGTTGAATATTTTAAAATAGTGGGTGGTGGAACCGGTGGTAGTGAAAAGCGTATCGAACGCAAGGCTGTCGTCCGACAGGTTTAGCACCGCCGATGATGAGGTAATAAATGTATCCTTTTTACAGGAACCGGCAACAATGGCCAGCAGTAGTGCACTTATAAATAAAATCAGCTTCATAATGTTGTATAGGCCAGGGTCGCAATGCTTATTCTCGTATTTTTCGCTTTCAGCAATTCGGCTCCGCACGCTTCGAGCGTAGCACCCGTTGTGATCACATCATCAACCAGCAACACATGCATGTCGCTGATGCCCGAATGACTGGTCAGTTCAAACTTACCTTGTATGTTGGTCCACCGTTCGGCCCTGCTCTTGTGTGTTTGTGTATCCGTTTTCGTTCTTCTCATCATTGCATTCTTCAGTACCGGTTTGTTCATTATTTCGGCCATGCCATCGCATATCACGGCGGCCTGGTTGTATCCTCTTTTCTTTTCCCGGTCATAAAACAACGGCAAGGGCACCAAAGCATCAACGTCTTTAAACCGTTCTGATTGTTCCAGTTTCTCACCCATCATCCTGCCAAGGAGCCGGCCGACTTCTATGTTTCCCCTGTACTTCAATTCGTGCAGCAGGTTTTGTATGATCGACCGCTTGGTAAAGTATAGCATCGACGCAGCCGCTTCGATGCGCAGCCTTCCCCAAAAAATTTTTTCGACAGGGTTGCCGGCATGCAACCAAAAATTGGTAAGCGGCAAACCAGTGCTGCAATCAAGGCAAATCGGTTGGTCGCCGGTCACCATATCTGATCCGCAGCCCGCACAAAGGGTTGGATACAGCAGCCGAAAGAGACCATCAAAACAAATACTTGTACAATTCATCCACTCTTCCCATTTCGATGATCTCGATTCTATACTCTTTGGTATTC
>CBIGXK010000355.1:0-3927 GCA_966193805.1 uncultured bacterium
CGTGCTCACGCTGCAATTTGTGCGGCCCATCAATCGCGAACGCCTCGTAAAACAGATTTTTAACGGCCTGCAAAGCGACGGCTCCCTTATCCTCATCGAAAAGATTCTCGCGGAAGACAGCCGCTTCAATCGCGACTTTATCAAATATTACTACGACATGAAGCGCAGGCACCATTACAGCGAAATGGAGATCTCCCAAAAACGCGAGGCGCTTGAAAATGTGCTCATACCGTACAAGTTGAGCGAAAATATCGCGCTGCTCAGGGATGTCGGGTTCGAGCATTGCGAAACATTTTTCAAGTGGTATAATTTTACCGGCATCATCGCAAAAAAATCTTCATGATACGTATCGGGAACTTCTTTTTCAAGTACCGTAACTGGCTGTTCATCGTCTTATATCTTCTCCTGTTCGTTCCGTCTCCTCCCATTTTTGGCGAAAGAACACTGGGTCCTGATTATTACCTGTGGCCGATCATCATCGGGTTGCTGGTCACGGTGTCCGGGCAACTGATCCGCGGCCTTACCATTGGCCTTGCTTATATTATTCGCGGCGGTAGAGAAGGAAAGGTGTACGCCGAAAAACTGGTAACCACCGGCATCTTCAACCATTGCCGTAACCCGTTGTACGTGGGAAACATATTGATGCTGCTGGGCGTGGGAATTCTCTCTAATTCTTTGTTGTACGTAGCGGTTATCATGCCGCTGTTCCTCGTGATTTACCAGGCGATCGTACTGGCCGAAGAAAATTTTTTGCGCAGCAAATTCGGTGAATCGTTCGATAATTATTGTTCCCGGGTGAACCGTTGGATACCGTCTGTAAAAGGAATAGGCGCCACTTTCGGGTCGATGCAGTTTAAAGCGGCGAGATGGATACTGAAAGAATACAATACGCAATATATCTGGCTCACGGGTATTGTGCTCATCCTCCTGTTCAAATATCCGCAACTGACGAATAACGATGAAGGCAGGCGGAACACGCTGCTGGCCATTATCCTGCCCATACTTCTCCTGTTGTATCTGCTGGTGAGATATTTGAAGAAATCCGGCAGGTGGAAGGAATAAAGATGTTCGTAACCATCACGATGCACTTTCACTATCCTTCTTTTTTTTGACGTTTGTTGCAATGAGGAGCCAGATAAAAACGAAAATTCCCATTGCTAACAATACCAGGGGTATGATTACCATAGTCGTTCCTTTCCAATTCTTTATCCATTTTTGTGCCGGGGAACAAATTCGTCAAAACGGTATGCCGAGGTTAATGTAGGAGAGGACCCGGCGCGTTTGGTCGCAATACATGGCACTGATTTCCAACGGCCCCAGCGCGAAATTGTAAGCGAGTGTTGCCGCGTATCCCGAAAGAAAATTCGGTTTCTGAAGGATGTTGTTCACGCTGACGAAATTATTCACCAACCCGTTGATTCTTGCCTGAACATACAGGTTGTGATACAGTTTATACCGTATGCCCAGGTGCGCTGCAGCCACGCTGGGGGTGCTTACCGTATTCTCTTCAAGGCCGGCAAACATCACCTGGTTGCGCAGCGTTTTTGCCAATCCGCCAATGGAAAAGTCGTTCAGCACGCTTTGGTTGTAATTCAGGTTCACGCCGCCGTGGAAACCGCCTGTCAGCACCACTTTCGACGTTAACGGTACATATCCGTCCACAGTAAGCACGGCGCGCTGATAATTGTTGTAAGATATTCCCAGTGAGTCGGGATCGTTGACAGGGTTGCCCTGGCTCGAAAAAATGACGCTCGGCCTTTGGTTGTACACCCATCCAAATTCTCCGTCAACCCGGATACCGCGTTCAGGTAAAATGTTTTTGTTGAGTGTGTTGACGCCGAAAAATCCATACGACGTGAAAAAATCATTTTTACCCTTGATGTCGAAAACGGATTGGATGGACGGCTTGTATTCGATCCATTCGAACCTGGTGCCTGCGCCGATGGTGAAGCGCCGGCTGGCAGAGTATTCAAATTTACCGTCGGCCTTAAATATGTGGGTTCCGTAAACGCCGTCTTTCTTGAAGTTGTCGTAAGTGTTGTATTCGATTCTGTCGAATTGAAGGCCCATGATGAAGGCCACTTTTTTACCGCGCCCGAGATATTGCAGGTGCTCGGCCCGGGACCGGAAATTTTCACCCACGTTTACCGTAACCAGGCTCCTGGAATGAGGAAGAAAAAAGTTTCGGGAGGTAAGGTTGCCGATCAGGCTGATGCCCATGAAATTGTTGTAGTGGATGCCCAGTTTGGCAAACGTTGCCGGGTTTTCAACCACGTCGAAAATGATGCGCGCGCTGCCGTTGGGCAATGGATCGAGTGAGTAAATAATACGGTTGTAATAGCGGGTGCCGAATACGCGTCGTACCATCTTGCCGATTTTCGCCGCCGAGTAATACCGGTCCGCTTCAAAGCCCATCATGTGTTCAAAGAATTCTTTAGTCGTTTTCTCGAGGCCGTTAATTTGTATCGAGCTGATAAATACAGAATCCACTTTCGGCAGCCTGTCGGGATCCTTATATTCTTTGCCGTAAATCTTGTCGAGCGAGTCAACCAGCTTTTTAAAAACCGGGTAATATTTTCTTCCTTCTTCCATGCCGTATTTTAAAAGCTCGCCGGCCCTGCCAAAGCTGGCAGCGGTGTAATGTTCGAGCGGCATGGGTATGTAAATGTTGCAAAGCGCACTGTCCTTCCGGCTTGTAGCGGCTTCTTTGAAGAACATGATCTGGTGAAGGATCTGAAAGGCATTGGTAACCTTTTCTTTCGGCTGCAGGCCCAGCGCCACACGGCTGCCGATGATAAAATCCGCACCCATTTCCTTCACATTTCTCACCGGGAAATTTCTGACCACTCCGCCGTCTATCAGCCGTTTGCCTTTGTACTCCACAGTCGTGAACAGCGAAGGAATGGCCATGCTTGCTCTCACTGCCGTGATCAGCTCGCCGGTGTCGCCAACAACAGCTTCACCCGTTTCGATGTCTGTTGCGATACTTCTGAAGGGAATGCTGAATTTGTCGAAGTCTTTAACATTATAAACCGGAAAGAAAAGCTCAGAAAACTTCAGCCACAATTCTTCTCCTTCCACCACGCCGCTGGGGAGCCTGAACCCGTTGTTCACCCATGGCAGCTCGACGGCATACTTCGAATATTCTTCTTTCTCTTCCATCACGATGCCACGCAACGACGATTGGTTCGAGAGCATTTCGTTCCAGTCTACTTTTTTGGCCATCTTCTCGATATCGGCGGCAGAATACCCGATGGCATAGAGCGAACCAATGATACTTCCCATGCTGGTGCCGGTAATGTAATCTACGTTAATGCCTGCCGAATCTATCGCCTTGAGAATGCCGATATGCGCGAGGCCCTTGGCGCCGCCACCACTGAGCGTAACGCCGATCTTCGGCCGTTCTTTGTGTTGCGCCCTGCCTGGTGATGATGAAAAAACGAAAAGTACCAGCAGCGTAGCTTGCATCACCAGGAACCTTCCTGAAAAAGAGGTGATAAGTTTTCGGGAAAGGCGACGGTTGTGCATCATCAGTGAAGACTTTCCAGTTCAACTATTTTTTCAAATACTTTTTCGTATTCCGTGTTCAGCTTTTCCAGTTCCGCGGTTACCTGTCTGTACTTTGTTTCCGTTTCTTCATAGCGTTGCTTGTCCGAATAGGTGGAAGGCGAGCTCAGGTCGTTTTCGAGTTTCAGCTTTTCCTGTTTAAGCTGCGCGATCTTTTCTTCAAACTGCTGAAACAGGCGCTGTTGCTTTTGCAGTTCCTTTTTCACTTCCTTATTGACAGGACCATGATTTTCCTGTTTTTGTTGCTTCTTCTCCTCAACGGGCGCGGGTTGTGGTTTTTCTTCTTTTTTGGGCGATGAATTTTTCGACGCCATTCGTTCTTTCCATGCCACCCATTCTTGGTAAGAGCCTTTGAATTCC
>CBIGXK010000356.1:0-3912 GCA_966193805.1 uncultured bacterium
TGTTACTGGATTTCATGTATTCAATCTACAAAAAAACCCTTAAATGCAAAAAACAAATTTTATCAGGGAGCCGTCAGTTGCGTTTGCGGCTCCTTCACCGGCTGCTGCTCTGGCAGCGAAATGATAAATACCGACCCTTCATTCACCTTACTGCGCGCCGTGATGAAGCCATTGTGCTCCTCCACGATCTTCTTGCACAAGGCCAGCCCGATACCCGTTCCTTCGAATTCGCTGTTCAAATGCAGCCGCTTGAACATCCCGAATATCTGCTCCGAATATTTCTGCTCAAAGCCGATTCCATTGTCCTCGATGAAGATCCGGCAGTACCTCGTTTTCTTGTCATCCGCGCCATACCCGTTCTGGCCCTCACTGAACTCGGCGTAGATCCTGATCGCCGGGTCAACTCCCTTTCGTGAATATTTAAGGGCGTTACTGATCAGGTTGTGAAACAATGGCCGTATCAACACCGGGTTTACGCACAGCATCGGCAGGTTGTCCAAAATTATCTTTGCGCGCTTGTCGGTGATCTCATTCTCAAGCTCTGCGAGCACATCCCGCAGTATCTCGTTCAAATCGCTTTCGATGAACACCGGCTTTTCGATGGACGTTTGTGAAAACAGAAGTATGTCTTTAATCAGCGCCTGCATGCGCTCACCGGCATGTTGGATGCGGGTGATGAACATCCGCCCCTCATCATCCAGCACCTCATTGTATTTATTGGCCAGGCGGTCGCTGAACATCAGCATTTTTCTCAGTGGCTCCTGCAGGTCGTGCGAGGCCATGAACGCAAAACGGTCGAGGTCGCGATTGGCCGACTCGAGCCGCTCGATGTTTTCCAGGAGTTTATGATTGAGTTCCTTTACTTTCTCTTCCGACATCTTCCGTTCATGGATCTCCATCTCCAAATTCTTGTTGATGGCCACGAGCTTCTGTTCCTGCGCCAGCAGCTTGTGATTCTTCTTATACAGATCAATGAAGACACTGACCTTAGCGCGCAGCAGATCGGGATTAATGGGTTTGTATATATAATCCACAGCACCGGTCATGTAGCCCTTGAAAATCTGCTCATCACCATAATTATTCGCGGTGATAAAGATGATGGGTATGTGACGCAATTTCTCGCGTTGATAAATTAAAGAAGCGGTTTCAAAGCCGTTAAGGTTGGGCATCTTAACATCCATCAGGATCAAAGCAAAATCAAACTCGTTCAGCAGTACCTTCAACGCCTCCCTTCCCGAGTTCGCCTTTACAAATGTGTAGCCGGCGGGCTCGAGTATGGTTTCTATCGAAAAGAGGTTGTCCTCACGATCATCTACAAGTAATATTTTTTGTTGCATAGCTTCTTTAAAGAAGTTAAAAGTTAAAACTTAAAACCAAAGCAAGCTTCGGTTCTATGTTTTAGCTGTTGCCACTAAGCATTGGATTGCTTATCAATACTCTTAACTTTTATCTTTTAATCTTAATCCTATTTATAAAACCACATTCTCATCAACGATAATAACTGGTCAATTTTTAATGGTTTGGTAATGTAATCAGACGCGCCGGCCTCAATACATTTCTGCCGGTCGCCCTTCATCGCTTTCGCTGTTACTGCAATGATCGGGAGCGAACTGTTTTTGTGCTCCCTTCTAATTTTTTGTG
Organism: uncultured bacterium; assembly: GCA_966193805.1. GTDB lineage: Bacteria > Bacteroidota > Bacteroidia > Chitinophagales > Chitinophagaceae > Flavitalea. The sequence goes on from CBIGXK010000356.1 coordinate 1,642, forward strand.
TCGTTTCGTAGCCATCCATTTCCGGCATCATAATGTCCATCAACACCATATCAATCTTCTGGTTGTCATTCATTAACTGGGTTACGGCCTCCCTGCCGCTTTCTGCGGTGATGACGTTAATGTTGAACCGCTCGAAAACGGTTGTCAGCGCAAACAGGTTCCGTACATCATCGTCCACCACAAGGATATTCTTGCCGGTGAGGATGTCTTCCTTCCTCCTGATGTTTTCAATAATCTTCTTTTTTTCAGGGGCCAGATCATTATGGTTGATGTGAAGATGAAGTACGATCTCTTCGAGAAGGTTCTCGAGGGAATTGACGCCCTTCAGCATGATCGTATTGGAACTGGTGCCCAACACCTTCAACTCGTTCTTATTGAACTCCTTAGCAGTATAGACGATGACCGGGGTCAGTTTCTGTTTATGCTGACTCACCTTTTTCACAAGATCGGTGCCGGAAATATCGGGCAGGGTGTAATCGAGTATGATACAGTCAAATTCTTTAGAATTTAACAGGTGAAAGGCTTTCTCGCCGGTATCGGCAATCGTAACATCGATGGATTCGGTCGAAAGCATTTTTACGATCTGCGAGGCTTCCAATTCATTGTCTTCCACCACCAGTACGGTTTTCTTTTCCCTGGTGCTGAACTGAACGATGTCGTTGAACAGGTCGTTCATATTTTCCTTGGCGAGGGGCTTGAGGTGAAAGCTGCGCGCCCCACGCTTCAGCGCCAGTCCCTGATTTTCTTCGCCGGAAATAAGATGAATGGGTATATGCCTGTAATTCAGGTCGTTCCGTAGCAGGTCGAGCACTTTCCAGCCGCTGGTATCCGGCAGCTTCACATCGAGCGTGATGGCAATAGGGAAGAAGCGGTTGATGAAATCGAACACTTCCAGGTAATTAGAGGCCACCACGGCCTTCAGCCCGGCTTCATGCGCCCTGTCGATCAGGATTTTGGCAAACCGGAGGTCGTCTTCTACGATCAGCAGCACCTTGTCGCCGGCAGAAAGATGGCTCCTGTCGTCGCCGGTGTCATTGATCATTTCATTCACGATCTCGAGGTTCCTGGAGTCCGGGTTGTCAGACGTGAGGCGCAACGAGTTCAGCAAGGTATCAATATCGCCATTGTCGGATCCCACTTCGATGGGTTGATACCCCGTAAAGCCGTCGCCCGATTCCTTGGCGGCCACTGCTGCCATATTTTCGACCGGAACGTAGAGGATGAAGGTGCTTCCCTGTCCCGGCGTACTGTCCAGGTCGATAGTTCCTCCCAGCAATTCGGCCAGGCCGCGGCTGATGGAAAGTCCGAGACCCGTACCACCGTATTTGCGGCTCGTCGATCCTTCTGCCTGCTGGAAGGCTTCGAATATGATGTTTTGTTTTTCGAGCGGTATGCCGATGCCGGTATCGCTGATGGCGAACGCGACCACCCTCGAGGCGCTGTCGAGACTGCGATTGCCAAATTTGCGGGTCTTATCGGCCTCATAGATCTTCAATCTTACCTCGCCTTTTTCCGTAAACTTGAATGCGTTCGACAGCAAATTCTTAAGAATTTGGTTGAGGCGCTGCTGGTCGGTTTCCATCGACTCGGGCAGCTTCTTTTCTGTTTGTATATGGAACCTGAGGTGCCGCGCTTCGGCTATTGGCTTGAAGGTGGTTTCTACAAACGACGCAATTTCCGAGAAACGCACGTTCGAGAAATTCGCAGAAATAAATCCGGATTCGATCTTCGACAGGTCGAGAATGTCGTTGATCAGGTTGATGAGGTCCTCACCACACGAGTGAATCGTTTTAGCGTAGCGGATCTGCTTGTCGTTCAGGTTGCCCTCCACATTTTCATATAATTGCTGTGCGAGGATCAGCAAACTGTTCAGCGGCGTGCGCAGCTCGTGCGACATATTCGCCAAAAACTCGGATTTATATTTCGAGGTTAACGTTAGCTGCTCGGCTTTTTCTTCGAGTGAACGGCGCGCCTCTTCCACTTCCTTGTTCTTTGCTTCCACTTCATTCTTTTGTTTCACCAGCAGCAGCGCCTTATCCTGCAGTTCATCGTTCGTTCTTCTAAGTTCTTCCTGCTGGATCTTCAACTCGCCGGCAAGCGATTGCGATTGCGCGAGCAGTTCTTCCGTTCTCGTATTGGTTTCTATCGTATTCAATACGATACCTATACTTTCGGTAAGCTGGCTGAGAAAGTCGAGGTGCGTTTGATTGAATGTTTCAATGGATGCGAGTTCTATCACCGCCTTCACATCGTTTTCGAACAGTACCGGCA
>CBIGXK010000357.1:0-3889 GCA_966193805.1 uncultured bacterium
AGTTGAATGTCTCTTTATCCCTGATGCCCTGGGCCTTCACTTCGTTGGCGATAAAGTCGTGAAAATCCATCGACATGATATCTTTTAAAATGCCATTGCTGACGAATATATCTTTCCTGCCGTCATTTTCGAAATCGAAGATCAGCGCTCCCCAGCTCCAGTCTGTCGCCGCCACGCCCGACATCAAACCGATCTCCGAAAAATCAGCTTTACCATTATTCAAATGCAGGCAATTTTGCGTGAACTGGTAGTGATAGTTGGCGCGGTACTTAAAATCTTCGAGATGATAGGGATCGAAAGCCATTGTTGTTTGCAAACGGTAGTTATCGGCCGGCAGCATATCGGTAGTGAATATCTCCGGGTATCCGTCGTTGTTGATATCGGCGATGTCGGCTCCCATGCTCGATGTGGAGCAGTAATTGACGCGAGAAGTGAGCTCTTCCGAAAATTTACCGTTCCCTTTATTAATATAGAGGTAGTCTCTTTCCCAGAAGTCGTTGGAGATGTAAATGTCGGGTAAATGATCGCCGTTGAGGTCGGAAACGGCAACGCCCAAACCAAAGGCAATGTCGCTGCTGTAGATGCCCGCTGCAACTGTTACATCGGTAAAGATATTGCCATCATTGCGCATAAGCTTGTGGCCGCCCGGCGAAGGCTGCTCTCTTACTTTTTTGTATAATTCTATTTTTTCGGGATTACGAAAGCTGTTGTTGAGAATGTAACAATCCAGGTCGCCATCGAGATCATAGTCAAAGAACGCGGCGTGGGTGGAGTAGCCCTCGTTGTCCAGGTTGTACTCCTTTGCTTTTTCGATGAAAGTGAGGTTACCGTTGTTGATGAACAATTCGTTTTTTTTGTGGTTGCCGTCAACGTCGCCCGAGTTGCAAACATAGATATCGAGCAGGCCATCGGCATTCACGTCGGCCATGGTTACACCCGTGCTCCATTCCATGCTGCCGCCCACGCCTGCCTTTTCGGTGATGTCTTCAAAAACAAGATTCCCTTTATTCAGGTAGAGCCTGTTCTTTTTTTGATTGGCGGTAAAATAGAGATCCGGCAGCGAATCGTTATTGATATCGCCTATTGCCACTCCGCCGCCGTTATAAAAGTTACGGTAGGTAAGAATGTTAAACGTTTCTCCGTCTGCCACTTCGTTGACGAAATCGATTCCGCTTTTTCCTGGTTCTATTAAATGGAATAACTGTGCGGGCCCGCCGGTGGTCGAATCATTGCCTGGCGTTTCATCATTGCAAGCCATAAACGATACTGCGCATACGAGGCAACCCAAATAAAAAAACTTCATGCAAACTGATTTAGAATTTTGCTGTGTTAGGAGAAAATACCCCATTGGCATTCGAACCCATATATTCACCCCATAAAATATTTTTTCTTACTCTAACGGGGAGGTCCACCCGCCGCATTCGCATCCCCAGAAACGAAAGCAGGTCGGAGTGATGATAATACTGGCAATAGACAACATCCAGGTAGCCATCGTTATCGAGATCGCCGATCCAGGGCGTGGAGAAAATATTCTTGAAGCCTTGCGATTGGTCGATGGTTTTTGTGGATCTTTTTGCGAAGTTGATGTAGACGAGCCTGTTTTCCATGGTCCTGGGCGGTTTTGAAGCGTAGCCCAGCGAGCAGTCAAAATTATTGATGCTGATGATCGCTTCGTCGCGGCCGTCATTGTCGAGGTCGTAAACAACCGGCGAGGAATACCCCGTGCAACCGATGGAATCCATGTACGAGATGCTTCCATCCTTTCCGTTGACCAGAACCTGTATGGAGCCGGTGCTATTTGGCCATTGCCCTTTGCTGATGAATGTAAAGAAGTCGGGAACGTCATCATCGGTAAAGTATCCCGGTGCAAAGCTATTGCTGCACTCGGTGCCGGGAAATGTTTTTGTCCAGATAACATGATGGTCCTTTCCGTCGATGGCGAGCGCCTTGCTGCCGTGGGTGATGGCGATGATGTCGAGCTGGCCATCGCCGGTTACGTCGGCGATGGTGGGCGGTGCGATGAAGCCGTGACCTTTTTCGGTGGCGATGATTTTTGCTGCAGTCAATTTTTTTGTGAGCAGGTCGCGCAATGTCGAAATATACAGGTTGCCATCGATGGTTTCGCCGCCCGTGCCAAATACAATATACTTTTCATCGCTGCCGGGTTGTGAAAAATATACGGGCGTCATGTACGACTCCTTTCCATCCGGCATTGTGTCGGCGGCGATCACGTTTCCTGTTTTGGCATCGAGTACCATCAGCACGCCTGGCATGCGGCCCTGCTGAGAATATGGCGCAGCGTACGAGTTGCCGCCGTTAACGGTGAGTATGTCGTCCACGCCGTCATTGTTCTGATCGGCCACCAGCACGCTGTTGTTGAAGTTGAATTGCGCGAAACGCAAAATAGGGTCGTTAACGTACCGTATCGCATTGTATTCCCAGAGCAGCGCGCCGGTTTTTCCGTCAATCGCTTTCAACTGCGGCGACCTGCCGCCGATGAACACATCTTTGATCTTGTCGCCGTTGGCATCGCAAAAAGTTGCGGAGCCAAAAACCTGGTCCCTGCATTTTTGTTTCCAAAGCAGTTCGCCCGATTTCCCGTCGAAGGCGAGAATTCCCATGTCGCTTTCCTGGTATTCATTTTTTCCGGCGCCGATCACAATATCCAATGTGCCATCGTTGTTCAGGTCGGCAGTGCGGGGAGAAGATTGGGAGCCGATCACCGGCAGATCCTTGTTCCACACCAACTTGCTTTGTTTTTTGGAGGGTACCAGCGAACAGGCATGAAGGAAGATCAGGGAAAATATCGAAAAGCCGACAAAGCGAGTTAGTTGGGTTTGCACGAAAGGAGGTTTATAAAAATGTATTAATTGTTAATTCAATAACGCCTGAACGATCGCTCTCTCTACAGGAGAGCAATTTTGCGGCTGATCTTCCAGGAGAAAAGGTTCTTTCAAAACTAATGGTGGCTGCGCCATGAACTTAGGATACGTTCCGATGTGCTTCCTGGCTGCATGTACAAGAAATGGGTGGCACAAATAAACGGTTCCGGCATTACCCGTGGCCGATGTTTCGGGCAGCCCGGGCAACTCATCCAGCTTTGCTGCAAGTTCCGCAAAAGTTAATCCTTCATCGCCATACGGCGCCAAAATTTTTGCAACATGCTTGTGCGATCCTGCAAGTATCCTTGTGGGCGCGTCGAGATATCCGGTATCTGAAAAAAGGAAGAGCATTAACAGTGCGCGCCCTTTTGAATGTACATTGATCCGCCATGAGAAAATATCTGCCGGGTCATCACCGGGAAAGCTGGCATCCACGTGCCACCCGGTGTCGCCCGGATCTTCGTCTGATGGAAACCTGATGGGGAACGACCCGAGCCCGCCCCGCGGTTCCCACGAGTTTTTACCCAGCAATTGATCGAACGCCAGCAACAACTGCGGCATGTTGGCCGCCTGCCTGAAGGGTTCCTGGCTATAGCCGCCTAACCGTATAACCGGCCTGGTCCAGGTGGACCGGTTATACCGGTCCACGCCGGTGTCCTGCCAAAGTATGTCGCTAACTTCTTCGCAGATGGCTGCAGGAATAACTTCGGGCAATTTCACATATCCATTATCAACAAAGCTGCTTATTTCTGTGTCCGAAAAAATGTTCATAAGAGTTATCTTTAAGATATGAATTTTACTCCTAAATCAACAGCTCTTATCCTTCTCATTTTATTTCCTTTTCTCTCTAACGGCCAACAGGTGATTCCCTTGTGGGAAAACGGTCCCCCGGGATTTGAAAACAGGAGCAGGGAACCTGAGCTGGCGAAGGATTAGTGGGTTCAAAATGTACACAACCCTTCGCTGACCGTCTTTCTTCCGCCTGCCGGAAAGGCCAACGGTACGGC
>CBIGXK010000358.1:0-3864 GCA_966193805.1 uncultured bacterium
GGCCTTTCTCATCTTGTTCTCATTGTCTTTGATTTCGCAATCGAATTTAAGAACAGGCAGTCCCCATTTATGTTTTTTGTCTTTATCGAGAGCGATATGGTTTTCATGGTAAGGCAGGGTTTCACCAAATGCAGTGATACCCATTGTCCATGGCCCCGGTTCGGAGAGTCCTTCTTTCAGATCGGCGCCAATCTGCAATTCGGCCACATTGCGTTTCCAACCTTCGCGGCTGGCGCCACCCTGGTATCCGAACCCCCTGATAAAGTCTCTTTTTTTCGTATCGGTGGGAAGGTTGGTGAACCTGGGGATGTAGATACCGTTTGGCCTGCGGCCGAAATAATATTTATCGTCGTATCCTTCTGCAACGCCCGCTGCACCGCAACGGAAGTGATGGTCCATCACATTGTGGCCGAGTTCGCCGCTCGCGCTGCCGAGTCCGCCGGGCCAGATGTCGGTTGCCGAATTGAAAAGCACCCACGTGCTGTTCATGGACGACGCGCAGAGGAACACCACTTTCGCTTTGAATTCGTAGGTCTGGTTAGTTTCCGCATCCAGCACTTCCACTCCGGTGGCTTTCTTGCTGTCTTTATCGTAGATTACCCTGGTAACTATCGAAAAGGGCCTCACGGTGAGGTTGCCTGTTTTCATAGCAGCCGGCAGTGTCGACGACTGGGTGCTGAAGTACGCGCCGAACGGGCATCCCAGCCAGCATTTGTTCCTGTACTGGCAGGCAGATCTTCCGTTATGGGCCTGGGTAAGGTTGGCCACTCTTCCCATGGTGATAAGCTTGGCCCTTTTGAAGTGAGCGTTCACTCTTTCCGCAACATCTTTTTCCACACAGTTCATTTCCATGGCAGGCAGAAACTGTCCGTCGGGCAGTTGAGGCAAACCTTCTTTGGCGCCGCTTACGCCAACGAATTTTTCAACGTAGTCGTACCACGGAGAGATGTCTTTGTAGCGTATGGGCCAGTCGATGGCGATGCCGTCTCTCTCGTTCGCGCCGAGATCCACGTCGCCCAGCCTGTAGCTTTGCCGGCCCCACATCAGTGAGCGGCCGCCCACATGATAGCCGCGATACCAGTCGAAGCGTTTTACTTCAGTATAGGGGCATTCTTTGTCTTTAACCCAGTAATTCAGGTTGATTTCGTTCAGTGGATAGTCTCGTTTGAGTACCGGATAATCTTCGATCATTTGCTGTGTGCGGCCGCCCCGGTGCGGAAATTCCCAAAGGCCCTTCGTTGCGTTCACATAGTCTTTAACGTGTTCGATATTCTCACCGCGTTCGAGCATTATCACTTTCAGGCCCTTTTCGGTGAGTTCTTTCGCGGCCCAGCCTCCGCTGATCCCGGAACCCACCACGATAGCATCATAAACATTATCAGCCATTATTTCAATTTTATAGGTTGCAAGAAATTTCGGGAATCGGCAAATCGCAATCGGCAATAGATTTTATTTGCCGTTTCCCGTTTGCCGATTGCCGTTTATCTCATACATCACAAATCGTCACCGCGTTTGCGAGTGCGGCAAGTTGATGTTCCTTTTCTTTCTTTGAGGGGATGAATTCTTGGGCAACGTACCCCTGGAACCCGGTGTCCACGATGGCTTTCATGATGGCTGGATAGTAAAGCTCCTGCGATTCATCGATCTCATGCCTGCCCGGTACACCTCCGGTGTGGTAATGCGCAAAATGCTGATGGTTATCGTTGATGGTCCTGATAACATCGCCTTCATCTATCTGCATGTGATAGATATCGTAAAGTAATTTGAAATTTTCCGAGCCGACTCTTTTTACCAGCTCAATACCCCACTGCGACTTGTCGCACTGGTAATCTTTGTGGTCGATTTTGCTGTTAAGCAGTTCCATCACCACAAACACTTTATTTTTTTCGGCCACCGGCATGATCTTCTGAAGGCCCTCAACACAGTTCTTCAACCCGGTTTCATCATCCTTGCCGCGCCGGCTGCCGCTGAAGCAGATCACATTTTTGTATCCTTCTTTCACCATCAGCGGAATGTATTCGATGTAGCTCTTTACAAGTTTTGCATGGAACTGTTTGTCATTGAACCCGTCAACAAGGTTGATTTCGGCACCGTTACACATGGCGGAATACAGTCCATACTTTTTTAATGTTGGCCAGTCTTTTGGGGAAACAAGATCAACGGCTTTGATGCCCATTTTCTTCGCCGCTGCGCAAAATTCGTCGAAGGGAATGGAATCGTAGCACCATTTGCATACGGAGTGGTTGATATTATTTTTCAACTGGAACGGTTCTGTTTTTTCAATATTAAAAGATGATAAAAGGGGTGCGGCAGATAAAGCGGCGGCACCCCCCATAATATTTTTCAACATGTTCCTGCGTGACTCATTCATTTGGTTGCAATCGTTTTTGAAAATGGGAATTTACGAAATGGCGGTCAATCCACGGTACCGCGCATTGCTGTTCCCCTGTTAAAGTTATACGCTGGCAGGCGTCAACACCTCGAGTCTTCTTCTGCCGCGCATGTAAATCACCAATCCGGCGAAGGCTACGACAAGTATCACCGGGATAACAAGTGTAGCGTTCAAAATTTCCGGACCGGCAGCCTGTTGTGCCGCTGCCAGAGCATCTGCCTGTGGCGTACCCGGCGCCGCGCCCGCATAATCTTTTATAGAGGCGCCTGAGGGAAGCTTTTCGGCAACCATCCTGTCGTAGAATCCGCCCATGATGAGTGTGTACAATGAAACGGAGAACATGCCTACGCCACCCATGAGGTTAATGCCCACAGCACCCGTCTTTGGAACATTCTCTGCAACAAAGCCGAGCATGGTGGGCCAGAAATAACAAACGCCCATACCAAAAATTATTGCACCGGCAAACAACCCGTAGCCTGAAGTATGGCCAAGCATGAAGATACCGATGCCTGCGAGAATTGCCGAGATCAGCAGTACGCCCTGTGGCGCCAGCCGGTGAACAACGGGGCCGGCGAATGCTCGTCCCACTACCATTACACCTGTTGTCAGCGTCAGCAGCAGGATGGGTTCGGTGGTCACATTTTTCAGGAGCACCGGTATCCATTGCTGCGTATATAATTCTGTTATGGCAGTGCCAAACATGCAGATGATCATGAAAAGGAAGAGAGGTGTGAGCAGTGCCTTGTACATCTGCCCTGTTGAAATGCCGGCTGTAACTCTTTCTGTGAGCGGAAACTTCAGCCCAACGAACATAAATCCGTAGATGAGTGTCGGGATGATCATTGTAGCCACCTCTATGCGCCATGGATTGTAACCGCCAATAGGTCCGCCAACCCATTGATCGTAAAAGTGAACGATCAGCGATCCAATAACGATACCACCGGGGAACCAAAGGTGGAAGTGGTTCAGTTTTGTTGTTTTGTTACCGGGATAGAGCGCCGCTACCAGGGGATTACATGCCGCTTCAACGGTGCCGTTCGCGATGCCTATTAATAATGTTGAGAGGAACAGCGGCCAGAATGCGCTGCCGAAGTTTCCCGCATAAACTGTAAGAATGATACCGGCCAGGTGAAAGAAGAATGCCATGACCAGCAGCTTTTTCATTCCGATGGCATCCACCACCATGCCGCCAATGATCACAGCGAGGGGAAATCCCCAGAATGCCGTAGCGGTGATGGCTGCAAGTTCAGAAGCGTTCAGATTAAATTCAGCGGCCCATTGCGGAAGATTGCCCGCGCGGATACCGAAAGACAGACCTGTAACCAATAACGCTAAGCAGCTTGCAACAAAAAGTTTACTGCGGCGAATATTTGAATCCATGGCAAACAATTTAGTTTTGATTCGTTGGCGTTAAAATACAAAATATTTTTTCAAAGGGGCCAATGACGTAATTTCATGGCTGCTAAAAATAA
>CBIGXK010000359.1:0-3849 GCA_966193805.1 uncultured bacterium
CACATAAAGCGCGTGGGCGCGCTCTGCTTACTTGTTATTGCCAGTAACGGCGCGTTCGCGCAGTACACACTGAAAGAGTGCATCGATTCGGCAATAGCTAATAATCTCGACCTGAAGCAAGCCGAGTTGACGGCTGAATCTTCAAAGATCGACTGGCGACAGGCGAAGGCAAATATGCTGCCCACGCTGAACGGCAGCATCAATCATGGTATTAACCAGGGACGCAGCATCGACCCTTTCACCAACGATTACATCGATCAGCGGGTGGATTTTGCCGGTTACGGGCTGAATAGCGGTCTCGTACTGTTTAACGGTTTCGGCATTCAGAACACCATCAAACAAAACTCGCTCGCTTACCAGGCAGCGAAGATGGATGTGCAGCAAATGAAGGACAACCTCACGCTCAACATCATCCTGGCGTATCTCCAGGTGCTTACCAATGAAGATTTGCTCGAACAATCGAAGAGCCAGCTCGAGGTGAGCAGGCAGCAGGTGAGCCGCCTTAATAAAATGAACCAGGAAGGTGCTATTGTTCCTTCGCAGCTTACCAACCTCCAGGGCGAAATGGCTGGCAATGAGTTAACGGTCATCGAAAATCAGAATAATCTTCAGTCTTCCAAACTGGCACTTTTCCAGTTGATGAACGTGATGTTCGATTCCAGCGCAAAATTCGAACGCATTAAGGCAGATCAGTTCGACCTGCAATACAATGCCGGCGTAGCTGAAATTTACGAAACCGCGCTGCAGAAACTGGCGCTGGTAAAAGCAGCGGAATTCAGGAAGGAGAGCGCCGCCAAAGGGGTGCAGGCAGCGAAAGGATTTTTGTATCCGCAGTTATCGTTGAACGGAAATGTAAATACGAATTACTCCAGCGCGGCGATGCAGAATGTGTTTCTCGAGAGGGCAGATATCAAGACGGATAATTATGTAACGATTGACGGCGTGAAGACGAACGTTGTAAGTCCGCAGGACCAGTTTCGCTCCGACAAAATAAAGTATGGAAAGCAGTTGAACAACAACCTTTATACAACCATATCGCTCGACCTCACCATACCGCTGCTCAATTCGTTCAGTGCCCGCAACAGAGTTAAAAAAGCGGCGATACAGTTAAAGAGCTCGGATTACGTAGAGGAAAGCACCAGGATACAATTGCGGCAGGCGGTAGAGCAGGCGTATTCCAACATGACTGCCGCACGAAACCGCTACAGTGCATTGCTGCGGCAGGTTGCGGCTTTCAGGGAATCGTTCAGAACATCGGAGGTGAGGTTTAATGCCGGCGTTGAAACCGTGGTGGACTATGTCATCGCCAAGAACAATCTCGACAGGGCCAACAGTAACCTGATCATTGCGAGGTACGATTACCTGTTGCGCACAAAAGTGCTCGATTACTACCGCGGCATGAGCCTGTAGTGATTTTCTTATTCACGATAGTTACTGTGCACAGAATAAAAGAATAGCTTAATTTGATTGCTTATTCATCAATCAAATTAAGCTTTCATGGTGCATGTGAGGGTTGCCGTACTGCTGGTATTTGTTATTTCGTGCAAGGGGCCGCAGACAATTTCAGGCGATATCGATCCATTTCATTATACATCACAAAAGGTCATCCACCCTTCAAAGGGAGCCGTAGTGTGTGCGCACCCGCTCGCCAGCAGGGCGGGCCTGCTGATGATGAAGAAAGGCGGCAACGCTTTTGATGCCGCAGTGGCCACGCAGTTCGCGCTGGCGGTGGTTTACCCGGGTGCGGGCAATATCGGTGGCGGAGGCTTCATGGTGGCGCGGAAAGCAAACGGTGAGCTGGTATCGCTCGATTACAGGGAGACCGCACCGGCGCGCGCGAGCAAAAATATGTATCTCGATAAAGAAGGGAACGTCATTGAGGGAAAAAGTATTCATAGTCCAACGGCATCCGGTGTTCCCGGCTCGGTGGCGGGTATTTTTGAAATGCTGCAACTCGCAAAGCTGCCGCTGAAGGACCTGATCGCACCTGCCATCGACATGGCGGAAAGGGGATTTGCCATCACCGCCAGCGAAGCATCGTCGTTGAATCACCTGCAGGAGGAATTTGCCAGGTACAACACATCGCCCACTGCCTTTCAACGGAGCACACCCTGGAAGGCTGGCGACACGCTGGTGCAGGGAGAGCTGGCGGCTACACTCAAAAGGATATTGAAAGATGGCGCCAGCGGATTTTATGAAGGTGAAACCGCCAGGCTGATCACGGAAGAAGTGAAAAAAGGCGGCGGGTACATTGGAATAGAGGATTTGAAAGATTATCGCGCCAAATGGAGAGCGCCGCACAAGTTTGGTTACAAGGATTATGATATTGTTTCGATGGGGCCGCCCAGCAGCGGCGGCATACTGCTGCACCAGATGTTCGGCATGATTGCCAACAGGGGGCTTGAAGGGAAGAAGCCGCTGTCGCCCGAAGCGGTGCAACTGATGACGGAAGTGGAAAGAAGGGCTTTTGCTGATCGCGCCCAATGGCTCGGCGATGCCGATTTTTATGATGTGCCGGTTCAGGCGATAACTTCTGTTGAATACCTGCAAAAAAGAATGCAGGATTACCAGGAAGGAAAGGCAGGCAGCAGCGACATCACGAAGGCCGGTACATTACCTGTGGAAAGCGACCAGACAACCCACATCAGTATCGTGGATAACGAGGGCAATGCCGTTGCCATCACCACCACGCTCAACAGTTCGTATGGATGTAAAACAGTGGTGGCAGGTGCGGGCTTTTTACTGAATAATGAGATGGATGATTTTAGCGCCAAGCCGGGTGTGCCCAATATCTACGGAGCCGTGGGTGGTGAGGCGAATGCGATTGTGCCCGGTAAAAGGATGTTGAGCTCAATGACGCCAACAATCGTGTTGAAGAATGGACAGGTTATATTGGTGGTGGGGACGCCCGGCGGCACTACCATACCCACTTCCGTATTTCAGACGATAGTGGATGTTATTGATTTTAATTTGAGCGCCGAAGAAGCCGTAAACCTTCCGAAGTTTCATCATCAATGGCTGCCCGATAATATTCGTGTCGAAAAAAATTTTCCACCTGCAACCCGCAGTGCCCTTCAGAAAATGGGGTACAAGTTGACTGACGACAGTTCGATCGGCAGAGTGGAGGTAATCCGCGTTTTGGAAGATCACACTATTGAAGCAGTTGCCGATTCGCGCGGCGACGACAGTGCTGAAGGGTTTTGATTTTATTTACCGAATACCAGCTTGTCGATGCTCCATTTGCCGGCGCCGGCAAAGAAGAACAGGGTCGCGAAAATGCAAAACAGGAACGGGTATTGCTCCTCCATGAACACGCGACCTTCACCCGCGAAAAACGTGATCATCAAAAAAGTGAGCAAGATGATTACGCACGCAATGCGGGTAAGAAACCCCAGCAGCAGGAGCAATCCTCCGATCAGTTCGAACGCTTTTCCCAGGTAAGAAACGAATAAGGGAGAGCCGGTTTTTAAATCAGGGATCCAGGTGGCGTAGTCTTCCATTTTTGCAGGATCGAAAACTTCTGAACCGTGGTAAATGAGAAAGATGCCGATCAGCATTCGCACCAGTGCGAGGGTTGTTTCTTTGGAAATTCCTTCTGCGGAGAAGAATTTAGACATGAAAGAAAGGTAGAACTTATAGGGGAAAGGGCAAAAGGTAAAGGGCAAAGGTCCACCCCCGGCGCTGCGCGCCACCCCCGCCAGCGGGGGAAACCATTACGCTTTTGCGTTGTGCTTTTGCGTGAAGCGCTACGCCAGCGGGGGAAACTGTTGCGCTTTTGCGTTGTGCTTTTGCGTGAAGCGCTACGCCGGCGTGGAAACGTGTCCCCCGCTGGCGGGGGTGGTCCCGAAG
>CBIGXK010000360.1:0-3838 GCA_966193805.1 uncultured bacterium
GGGGTGGACAAAAGGCAATGGGCAACGGGCAATAGGCAATGGGCAATGGGCAATAGGCAATAGGCAATAGGCAAACATACAGCGTGTACTGTTGCAAAATTTCAATTATCTTAAATAGAGAAATAATCTTCTTAAACAGAGAAAATAACAATCAAAATAAAATATTTCCATCCATGACCAGAACTCCCCGAACATTCGCTCCCATCCTGCTCATTGTTCTATTCTTTTCCTGCAGGTCAACCCCTGATAAAAAAATAGACAACAACACCACCACCGCCGACACGGTGCTGGCTTTCCATCACCCCGACTGGATCTTGCAGGGAAATGTTTACGAGGTCAACGTAAGGCAGTACACACAGGAAGGAACATTCAATGCGTTCGCAAAACACCTCGACAGGTTGAAGGAAATGGGCGTGCAAACCGTGTGGTTCATGCCCGTCAATCCCATCAGCAAAAAAGACAGAAAGGGCACGCTGGGGAGTTATTATGCCGTGTCCGAGTACACTGCCATCAATCCTGAATTCGGCACGCTCGATGATTTCAAAAACCTGGTTCGCCAGGCACACGAAAAAGATATGAAGGTGCTGATAGACTGGGTACCCAACCACACCGGCGCCGACCACCGGTGGCTCACCGAACATCCCGATTTTTTTGTAAAAGACAGCGCCGGCAATGCGGCGGTTGCCGTAGACTGGACAGACACAAGACAACTCGACTACAGCAATACTGTGATGGAAGACAGCATGATCTCCGCAATGAAATTCTGGATCACCAATGCTGATATTGACGGCTTCAGGTGCGACGTGGCCTGGAACGTGCCGGCTTCGTTCTGGAGAAAATGCATCCCGCAATTGAGGTCAATGAAAGAACTGTTCATGCTGGCAGAAGGCGATAAACCCTACCTGCCGAAAAGCGGCTTTGACGCAGTTTACCCCTGGACGATGTTTCACACCATGGTGCAGGTAGCAAAGGGCGAACGGCCGGCCACATCGCTCGACAGCATCAAAATGCAAAACGACACGCTGTACCCCAACAACACCATGCAGTTATATTTTACCAGCAACCACGACGAGAACAGTTGGAACAAATCTGACTTCGGAACGTTTCCCGGTCCGGTACATGCACCCTTCGCCGTGTTCACACAAACCATGGCCGATGCGGTACCACTGGTTTACAGCGGCCAGGAAGAACCCGTTTTACGCGCCATTCAATTCTTTGAGAAGGACCCGATGAACTTTGGCAAATTCAAAAGAGCTAAATTTTATAAGACGCTGCTCAATTTGCGCAGCACGAACGCCGCACTCGCCAGTGACGCCTCTTTTCGAAAGATCTCCGTTGGCGACGATAAGGCCGTATATGCATTTGTAAGAGAGAAAGCAGGGAAGAAGGTTTTCGTTATCCTTAATTTATCAAATAAAGAACAGACGATCGTTGTAAAAGAAGAAGGGTTGCATGGCAAGCCATACAACCTCTTCATGAATATGAACGAACCGCTCAATGCTGATCCGTGGAAGATCGAGCCCTGGGGCTATGTAATTTATGAGTATGGCAGGTGAGTCTTATTCATCCCACCACACTTTAGTATTGTAATCGTCAGCGCCCTGCGCAGCCACTGCGGCGTCCCTGCTGGCGGCGTTGAGCGTCTGCTCTCTCCTCGGATACGCGAACCGCACCGGTATCCTGTCGTTGTTTACGTTATCCTCGCCGGCGACAAGATGGGGAATATCCGTTCTTCTCCAGTCGAACCAGGCTTCCAGCCCTGTAAAGAATAGCGATATCCACTTTTGTGTTCCGATGAGTTCGAGCCCGTTGCCATCAACATAGGCAACGCCCGCCCTCCCCAGATAATCGCCGGGCATGGTAGTTTCGAAATACTCGAACGAGCTCTTTATACCCTCTTCATAATATTGCTGTGCAGTGGTGCCCGTGGAGATCATTCCTTTTTTTGCTGCTTCCGCCAGTATGAACTGCAGCTCGGGATAACCCATAATATATCCTTTCGCCACATCCAATCCTGTTGGCGTGATGGATCCCTGGTAAAACAGGTCGCCTACCCGCGAAATGTTATTGGGCCCGCCGTTATAGGCCAGTGCATCTACTTCGTTCAGCCCGTTCGGCACTCCCGAATAGACGCCGCCTGCATCGGTGGGCTGTGCAAAGATCTCGATACGCGGGTCATTCAGTTCCTCCAATTTATCATCGAGCGTTTTGCTCAGGCGAAACTCATCGAACGAACCGGAGCGGGTTGTGTACAAAGGAAATTGATTGGGCGCGGTGGTCAGGTAGGTGAGCGTTCCGTTATCATCGTTGCCTTCAAAAATGGGTGTGGCCGAAGGATTGTCAAGAATAGCCTGCATGGCTGCTCCCACCGCTACCTTATTCGAAATGCGCATCAGCGAACGAAGCCTTAGCGAGTTGGCCAGCTTCTTCCACTTGTCGAGGTCGCCGTTATACAGGATGTCGCCCACAACGGTTCCCGCGGCGGGGTCGAACGTTGCGTTTGCTGTTTCAAGATCGGCGAGTATACCTTCGTATATACTTTCCTGTGAGTCGTATTTAGGCTGCAGTATTCCATCAACACCCTGTATCGCCTCTGAGTACGGCA
Source organism: uncultured bacterium (assembly GCA_966193805.1). Taxonomy (GTDB): domain Bacteria; phylum Bacteroidota; class Bacteroidia; order Chitinophagales; family Chitinophagaceae; genus Flavitalea. Next base: position 2,606 of record CBIGXK010000360.1, read on the forward strand.
CATCGCCATAGGCGTCGGTGAGCAATGAAAACATCCATGCCCTCATGATCAGTGCAACTGCCCTGTAGTTCGGCACGCTTTTCTGTTCGGCAAGCGATATCAGCAATTGAACGTTGCGCATGTTGTCGTACATGTTGTTCCACAACCCGTCCCTGTCGCCCCAGGTGTACCTGTCTTCGGAAACGAACTGTATTTTGGCCGTGTGCTGGATAACGATGTTGCCGATGCCCCAGCTTTGGTTAACCATTTCGTTGAGCGAAGTGCGCAATATACCCGGCAATAACAGATCGGGCGTAACGTCGGTGATCGCGTCGGGGTTCGCATTTTTTTCCTCGAAATCCTTCGTGCACGAAGGAACCAGGATTGCGCCTATGCTTAAAGCAAGTAAATATTTTATCGGGAATTTCATAATAGTCATTTTGGCTTTTTGTTAGAAATTAAATCCAAGATTAAAACCTATGCTCCTGGTGGTGGGCATGCCTACCGATTCAACACCGGGTATGATGGTTCCACCGGCCAAAGAAGAAGTTTCAGGATCGATATGCGGCACATCGCTCCACACTGCCAGGTTGCGGGCAACGAGCGATATATTCAAAGCGCTGACCTTTATTCTTGAAAGTAATTTTGGCGACACGGTATAACCCAGCCGCAGCTCTCTCAATTTAACGAACGAAGCATCGAACACCGCTCCCTGCGGAATGTCGCGGTTGCCTGTTCGGGATTGATGGTACTCGCGGGCAGTGAGCTGTACATCATTCACACGGTACGACCCGTCAGGATTTTGTATCACGCCTTTTCCGATAACACCATTGCCGGGTTTACTGAGGTCGTAGCCATCGGCACGGCCCTCGAGCGTTTCTATCAACTGTCCGGCTTCGAGGCCCACCACAAACGTTTCTGAAAATATTTCTCCTCCCTGCCGTGTATCGAAAAGGAAGCTGAAGTTGAAATTCTTATAGGTAAAAGTATTGCGTATGCCCGCCAGCCAGTCCGGATTATAATTGCCAACCTTGATGATATTCGGCGTACCGACAAAGCGTCCTTCCTCATTAAATACCTGCTGGCCGAAATAAGGGCTCGCAGGATCTTCCACTTTTTGAAAACCTATGCTATACATATCGCCCATGCGGTTGCCAACTGTTGCGTTGATGTAGATGCCATGTCGCTCGGCCATCTGGTAGTTGGTAATGTCGCCCTCGAACTCTATAACCTTGCTCCTGTTGCTCGACCAGT
>CBIGXK010000361.1:0-3803 GCA_966193805.1 uncultured bacterium
TCAATGTATTGGCCCGACGAAGTCCATAAATAGTTATCGCCACCGGAAGCTGTTAGAGTCGTCGGCGAGCCCGAACAGATGTTCACGATGCCTGTTGCGTTGAACCGGGGAACCGGTATGATACTGATTTTTACGGAGTCTTCGACGGTGCAGAGATTGTTTCCGCTGACTTTCACTTTGTACCATCGGTCTTCATTCGTTGCAGCAATGGGATCGGCGATCAATGGATCATTCAGTCCGAATGCAGGTATCCATTTGTAATTGGCACCGCCGGTTGCCTTCAATGGAACCAATGCTCCTTTGCAGATCAGCGTATCGTTCGAAACGGTCATCTCCGGGCGCGGCAAAACACTGATGACAACTGAGTCTTTTGCAACGCAGCCGAACTCGTCCACTCCTGTTACATGATATTTGGTTGTCGAGGCGGGCGTTGCAATTGGATTACTGATGTGAGCGTCAGACAGCGATGCTGCCGGAGTCCACGTGAGCGACACTTTTTCTTCAACGATTAGCTCTATGGGAGTTCCGGAACATATCGTAGTATCGTCAGTTGCATTTATGTGTGGAGTGATTACAGTGATATGCAGGCTGTCTCGAATGGGATCGCGCCGTCCGGGAATTATTCCTTCGAAGTAATAAGTGATATTTTCCGGTGGAGTAGCGATTGGGTTAGCAGACGAAGGGTCATCAAGGTACTTTGCGGGCGTCCATCGATAGTTATTTGACGGAAGTGTTTTGAGTTGCAATGATGTTCCTTCGCAAATCGTTGTGTCGTTGCCTAAAAACAAGCTGTCGTAACAATCTACCACTACCACCTGTTTACAAAAAGAGGACTGTGTCGGCAGGCCAATGTCCACTGTCAGGTTGATGTTATAGGTGCCTGTTTGGTTGTAGCTGATGGGTTGTGGATCCTTATCTTCGGAACCGGGAATGCTTGCATTGTTGCAACCCTTGAAGCGAATACGCGAGATGGTGTTGTTTTGGGCATCGGTGATAAAGCCGTAAACGTCTTCATTAACGCGAAATAACTTCGAAATGGAATGAGGAAAATCAAAACCATCGACATCAAGGGATGTGGCTGAAGGTTGCGAAGTAAGATCCTGGTTAAAATTAAGCCTAACAATGTTGTTGTAACCGGGATGACCATTAACAACAAATCCTATTGTTTCATCGCACGAGCGTATGATCGTTATATCGCGGGGATGACCGAGTGTTTGTCCGAGGTCGCCGAGGTTGGTTCCTGCAGGCGTATTTAACAGGGAGTTGCCGAAGTCGAGTCTTGTTAATGAAAATTCACCGTTCGTTCTCGTTCGGTCACCGGCATTGGTAATGAACACGCGCCAGGTTCCATTATCGTAGATGGCATATAGTCCGGTGGGATACTGGAGGCCTCCGATATTTCCAAGATTAACTGCCGTTGGAGCGTTCTCAAAACTGGTACCGAAGTTGAACCTGGTAAGCGTGTTATTTTCCGCATTTACCGTGAGTCCATACCATTGGTTGTTTTCTTGAAAAATATGCAGGTCGATCGGTTGATATAGATTACCGGGATTACCCCAGTCTGTTGCAACGGGCGTTGGGTTGTCTATGTTGGTGCCGAAGGCAATTCTGATCACTTTAGGGTCGCTGCCGCTCGGCGTATAACCCGAAACGATTATTGCGTACCACTTCCCTTCATTTTGCACCAGTTGTATGCCTTCCGCTCCAACATTTGATGGCAGCAATCCGTTGAAATTCCCAAGATTGGTTGTTGCCGGGGAGTTGAGCAGGCTGTTTCCAAAATCGAGCCTGATTAAATCGCCACCCCTATAATTCGTTACGAAGCCGTAGTACTGGTTGTTGGTGAAAACGTAATCGACAAACACCGGCTGGTTCAGGCTACCGGAAAAGCTGCCGAGATTTTGAATTTCCGGCTCTGCATTGAGATTCGCGGAACAGAAGCTCCAGTAATAGTTTGATGCGCCGGTTGTAGTATTCTTAACTAAGAAGGGGGTATTTATGCAAACAGTATCAGGGGTCGTAAAACCCGGTATTACGGCCTGGGCTCGTACGCCGGCATGGGTGAAAAGAAGGATCAGACAATAAAGGAACTTCCACTTCATGGATAAGGGGGTACACAATTTTTGCCAATATAATTTTTTTTATGTGTCTATCCTAAAACAGAAGATGTTTTGCTGAACGTCGTAGGGCTTCTTGCCGCCCTTTCTATCGAACGGTGTGGGGTAAACATTTGAGGCTTCCTTGATATAATATGCGAAGCCATTGTCCTGGACCAGTTGTAATATTTCTGTGAGCTCATTCATCCTCGCGAAGAACCCGTGATACTCGATAAAGAGATAATGGACATTTTTTAGTGTGTCGCCGCAGTCTTTCAGCACGTCGTATTCGGCTCCTTCAATGTCCATCTTGACAAAATCCACCTTTTCGCTGAGAAGATCCCTGAGTCTCGCAGCTTTCACTTTTACAGTGCCCTGTTGGCCGGGAGCTGCATTTAGTTTACTGCCGAGCGTTCCATCACTTACAAATTCAAGGGTGGTGCTTTCCTTCCACACGGCTTCGTTGCGGAGTTCCACATTCCTGAGCCGATAGGCATTTACGTTCTTTTGCAAGAAACTGAAGTTGACCGGATCCGGCTCAAACGCAATGATCTTTGCCGACGGGTGCTGTATTTTCATATACAGCACGGAGAGCCCAATATTGGCGCCGCAATCGATAACATAGGGAGCGGGGTGGCCGAAATCTATTTTATAAACCTCGTCTATGAATATTTCCTGCAGACTGTGCAGCAACTCGGGCCCGTTGTTAAATTCAACCGCCGAATCAAGGAAGGGATATTTGTGCGGGCTGTTATAGGGTAAATGTTTAAGTTTTTTGATTTTGAACCAGTTGAGTCCGGCTTTTTTATATTTGTTGGTCAGCGTTTTGTTGATTCTGCCCCCCACGCCTTTCATGATGTTTTCGAGAAAGCTGTTCTGTTCTTTATTCATACAATTCGAATAAGTTTGCAACTAATAGCTGACTATTGATGATCTCTGTTATTATTTGTTCGGTTAACCAGGCGTTGGCAGCGCAAGTTAAAAGAAATATAGATACGACTATTGGGGTACCCTGGGAGCTGATTTTGATGGATAATTCGGTGATGGGAAAGGGCATCACAGAAGTATATAATTTAGGAGGGGCCAGGGCCACCGGTGATATTTTGTGCTTTGTGCACGAGGATGTGAATTTCACGACGAACGGCTGGGGCAAGAAAATCATGGCGTATTTCAATGTCGATTCGAGCCTGGGCCTGGTAGGCGTGGCTGGTGCGAAATATAAAAGCAAAACACTTTCCGGGTGGTCGACCGGCATTGCCGATTTTGATTGCTGCAACATTCTCCATATCGACAAAAAAGGGAAAGAGCAGAGGATATATTCAAATCCTGAGAATGCGAAAGGGTTGTCGTGTACCGTTACTGTTGACGGCGTTTTTATTTGTGCCCGAAAGACGGTGTGGGAAGATATAAAGTTTAACGAGGCGGATTTGAAGGGCTTTCATTTATATGATCTGGATTTTTCTTTTCGCGCTTCACTTAAGCATAAGGTGGCCGTTTCTTATGAGATAGACCTCGTTCATCTCACGGAGGGGGGTGACTTTGGTAATTCATGGATGGAATACACCATCTTGTGGCACAAGTTATGCAGACAGTATCTACCGCGGTATACTGATGCTGCAGTGATCAATCAAAAAGACGTTGAAAAAAAAATAAATAAGAATTGTCTAAACAGGTTGAATTAGTATAGGCTGACATTTCAAAAAATGA
>CBIGXK010000362.1:0-3791 GCA_966193805.1 uncultured bacterium
TTCACTGGTCTTTCTGAAAAACCTTGCTGCTGGTATTTCTTCAATATCGGGAAAGTTGCAGGCCTCCATTATTTCTTTGGTGGCTTCGATGGTTTTCAAATGAAAATTCGCCACCCTTACACTTTTATCTGCCGGATCCAATCCCTTATACAGCGAAGGGTTTTGCGTGGCCACGCCTGTGGGGCATTTATCGGTGTGGCACACCAGCGCCTGCACGCAACCCAGCGCAAACATCATTCCACGAGAGCTGTAACACGCCGATGCGCCCAGCGCCATTGCCTTCAGCATGTCGAACCCTGTGATGATCTTTCCCGCGGCAATGATTTTTATCTGCCCGGTGAGATTGAAAAAGTCAAGCGTTTGCTTTACGAAAGCAAGTGCATCATACAACGGCATGCCGAGGTGATCGGTGAATTCCAGCAAGGCGGCGCCGGTGCCGCCTTCCGCGCCGTCGATGGTGATAAAATCGGGCGTGATGCCTGTGGTGCAGATGGCTTCACAGATATTGATGAATTCCTGTTTGTTGCCGATGCACATCTTAAACCCCACAGGCTTTCCTTCACTCAGTTCACGCAGCAGTTGCAGGAACTGGATCAATCCCCTTGGCGTGTTGAACTCCGTGTGCCGCGCGGGTGAATGTACCGTTGTGCCAGGAGTAACCATCCTGATAGCGGCGATCTCGCTTGTATTTTTAGCCGCCGGCAAAATGCCTCCATGGCCCGGCTTTGCCCCCTGTGACAATTTCAGCTCGATCATCTTCACTTCGGGGCGCATTGCGTTCTTCCGAAAAACCATCGAACTGAACTTGCCGCCCGCGTCGCGGCACCCGAAGTAGCCCGTGCCGATTTGCCAGATAAGGTCACCGCCCTGCAAGTGGTATTCGCTGATGCCGCCTTCCCCGGTGTTGTGTGCGAACCTGCCGAGCTTTGCGCCTCCATTCAGTGCCATAATTGCGGTTTTACTCAGCGAACCATAGCTCATCGCGCCAATGTTGTAAACATTTGCATGATAAGGCTGCAGGCATTGGCCGTTGCCGATCCATACACGCAGGTCCCTGTTGTTGATCTTTGTTGGAAAGAGGGCATGCGCCACCCATTCGTGCCCCGCGGCGCCGGGGTCGGCCTGCATGCCGAAGGCGACCGTTTGCGTTTCGTTCTTTGCACGCTGGTACACAATGGAGCGTTGCCGGCGGTTAAAGGGCTTTCCGTCGAGATCGGATTCAAAAAAGTATTGCCTGATCTCCGGCCTGATAAATTCAAAAAAATAGCGCAGGTGCCCGATCAACGGAAAGTTCCTGATGATGGCATGCTTTTTCTGATTCACATCGGAGATGCCCACCAGCAGCAACGGCATCGTCACCAGCAACCACCAATACAGGTTTGGATGGCCGGTGTATGCGTATCGGAAGATGATCGCATTGATAAGTACCAAAAAAAATATGATAACACCCCGGGCAGAAAAGTTTTTCTGATTTTTCATCATGACCTACTTTTTAAAACGAAACGTAACTGATTGCAATAGAAAGGCTGTATCCCAAGCCTCGGAGAGATCAGGCTTGGGCAATCGTGTTAAAGTCCTTAAAGCTGGAGTAAAAGAAAGGACGAACTGATATGTGACGCTTTGCCCTGGTCATTATTACGAACTTACAAAAGAAAACTGATATATGAGCATCCCCGGTGCCGGGAGCCACTAAATAAACCACCACATGACCTGTGTCATTTTTTGAAATGACAGCCGTCAGGCATACTCAAAACTTTCATACTAAAACGGTTAATAGGCCTTCTCTTTTTGCAGCGGCTGTTTTTTGCATGATAGTTTTGCTCTTGTAAAAAGAGTCACAAAAATCAATCATAAAACAATGAAACGTCACTTACCTGCTGCCTTTGTTCTTGCAATGGGAACCCTGTTCAGCAGTTGCTTTTCCACAAGCTACAAAAGTAACAACATGACTTATGGAGCCCCCGAAGCCTATGTTACCACCACAGAAGCCATGCCTTCTACCACAACCGACGGCCCCGTTGCCTATGCGCCGTTCCTTCCGCCCGTAACCGACAACGACACCGTTAATATCCGTGTGGATGTGCAGCACAAAAAGATAAACGTAACCAGCGGCGTCGATTTCTGGGCCTGGACCTTTGGCGACTCTGTTCCCGGACCCGTATTGCGGGTGCGCGTTGGACAGATCGTGAAATTCACCATGTTCAACCGTTCGAACCTCACTGCACAGGTGTCGCCACCCATGCCGCACTCGATCGACTTCCACGCAGCAATGGTTAATCCGCACGACAAGTATAGGAGCTTCGGCCCCGGCGAAGCGCTCCATTTTACATGGACCGCGAACTATCCCGGCGTGTTCATGTACCACTGCGGTACGCCGATCATCCTGCAGCACATGATCGCCGGCATGACCGGTATGGTGGTGGTTGAACCGAAAAACGGCTTCCCCGGCAAAGTAGACAGGGAACTGGCGATCGTACAGAATGAATTTTACCTTAAATCCGACGGCGACACCATCTATGAAACCGATGTAACCGCAGCCAGGGCGCGCCAGCCTTTGTACGTAACCTTCAACGGTAAATACAAACAATATGTTAAAAAACCCATCCAGGTAAAAGCCGGCGAACGCGTTAGAATGTATGTACTGAATGCCGGTGCAAACTTCACCTCCAACTTTCATATCGTTGGAACCATTTTCGACAAGGTGTGGCTCGACGGCAACCCGCGTAACGAGTTGACGGGAATGCAAACGGTTCAGCTCGGACCCAGTAATGGCGTAGTCGTGGAATTCGTAGTTCCCGAAAAAGGCACCTATGCATTTGTTGACCACTCATTCGCAAGCGTTGAACAGGGAGCCATCGGCTTGCTCGAAGCAAAATAAAAAATCATGAAAAAGATATTGTTCCTCATAATCGCATTGATCGTGGCGTCGCTCCCCTCCAATGCCGGTTCAACACCGAAAATGAAAGTGTATCTCTTTCTCCAAACACAGTGCCCGTGCGTTTACAGCCACACTGAAACGTTCGGTGCGATGATAAAACAATACAGCCACCAGGTGGAATTCGTCGCTGTGTTCACAGAAGTGAAGGATACCGACCAGAAAATAAAAAACCTGTTGAAGGACCTCGGTTGGAAGATACCCTACATTAAAGATTCGCAGCATCAGCTTGTAAAGCGTATGCAGCCAAAGTTGAGCACCGATTGTGTTTTCGTGGATGCATCCGGAAAGACGCTCTACAACGGCGCCATTGATGATGGCCCGGCCAATATGGGTACCGTAAAGCACTTCTATTTAAAAGATGCTCTCGATGCTTATTTCAGGCAAATGCCCATACTCGTAAAAAGTGCACCCGGAAGAGGTTGCTTTCTTTCAGCCAAATAATTCAATCAACATAAAAAAATCTCACTTTTAAAAACTCCAATCCTTAACTTACAACCTTCACCAACTCCTTTTTCTTAAGTTAATGACATTGGGGTAGGGGGGCTTAATTGTCGTATAATAATATTACCTCCTTCACCAGAGCTCGACAAAGATCCCGGCTGAGTTGCCAGGATCTTTCGCTTATAACATAGTAATTAGTAAGGCATTGATTCAGTCGAATTTTCCTGAGCCTGAACAACTGCGTCATGCGATTCTGTAGTGCCGATAGGTCCTTTTTGTATTGATTCAGCAGCTTGTTGTAAACCTTCAGCTACCCTGCGTCCATAATCCGGATCACTCAGTGTAAAATGCTCTATCATCTTATCCTGGATCTGCTTATTGCAGGTTTTTAATGTGTTTACCAGGTTTGTTA
>CBIGXK010000363.1:0-3763 GCA_966193805.1 uncultured bacterium
CGGCACTCCATTCGATAAGATTGCCTTCATTTACAGCAAGCGACAGCAGGGGTAGAAGGATCAATAATAATTTCTGCAGCATGTGCTGCAAAATTATTTTATCTCCATGACTCGCCAACTGATTTAACAACCCTGAAACGCAGTTTCTTTAAAAGATCAGAGGGCCCGCCGACCTTACCTCGGCGCTTACACCGCCCGCATATTTTTCAAAATTCACGATGAATTGCCTAGCAAGCATTGCCGCCTGCTGGTCGTACGCATCCTTGTCTGCCCACGTGTCGCGGGGATAAAGTATCGTTGAAGGCACGAGCGGGCATCCCACCGGAATGTCCGTTCCAAAAACCGGGTGTTTGTCGTAGTGCACACCATTCAGCTTGCCTGTGAGCGCTGCGCTGATCATGCTGCGGGTGTATTGGAGATTGATGCGGGATCCGGTTCCATAGCCACCACCGGTCCAGCCCGTATTCACGAGCCATACGCTCACTTTATGACGGCGCAGCTTTTCGCCAAGCATTGAAGCATACCTGGTGGGATGCAGGGGAAGGAACGGCGCCCCGAAACAAGCGCTGAACGTAGAGACCGGTTCGGTAATGCCAGCCTCGGTGCCGGCCACTTTTGCAGTGTAGCCCGAAAGGAACTGGTACATGGCTTGCGCCGGGCTGAGCCTGGAAATTGGCGGCAACACCCCGTAAGCGTCGCAGGCAAGGAAGAATATATGGGAAGGAATATTGCCTGTTGAAGGGCTCTTTGAATTACTGATGAATTCCAGGGGATAGGAAACCCTTGTATTTTCGGTAATCTCTGCGGAGTCAAAATTGATTGAATGGGTACCGTGGTGAAAAACGGTATTCTCCACGAGGGCGCCGGGTTTGATGGCTCCATAGATCGCCGGTTCCATATCTTTGTTCAGATGGATCACTTTTGCATAGCATCCGCCTTCAAAATTGAAAATTCCATGGCGCGCCCAGCCGTGCTCATCGTCGCCAATCAACATCCTTGAAGGATCGGCGCTGAGCGTTGTTTTACCGGTGCCGCTTAATCCAAAGAACAGGGCGGTATCTCCCGCTTCTCCGATATTCGCCGCGCAATGCATGCTCAGCACGCCCATTTGCAAAGGAAGTATGTAGTTAAGCACGCTGAAGATTCCTTTTTTTATCTCACCGGTGTAGCCCGTTCCTGCAATCAATATCATCTTGTGCCGGAAGCTGATGACCACTGCATTTTCTTTCCTGGTGCCGCACACCTGCGGATCCAGCTTCAGGCCCGGCGCCACGAAAACCTGCCACTCGGGGATGAACTCTTCCAGCTCGTGCGGTGTGGGCCGGAGGAACATATTGCAGGCAAACAAGCCGGACCATGGTTTTTCGCTCACGACCCGCACGTTCAACCGGTACCGGCTGTCGGCACACGCAAAGCAGTCCCTTACCCAGAGTTCAGGCAGCTTCGACAAGTGGGCCCTCATTTTCAGGCAGATGGTATCAAAATGATTCTCGTCGAGCGGCATATTCACTTCGCCCCAGTTGATGGTACCGTCGGTAACCATATCGCGCACGATGTACTTGTCTTTAGGCGTGCGGCCCGTAAATTCTCCGGTTCGAATAACCAGTGCGCCGTTGTCGCTGATATCCCCTTCGCCGAGCCGCAGCGTATCGTCAGTTAATTGCTCCGCATTTGACTGGTAGTGAACTTTTGTGGATAATGAATGGCCAAGTCCGGCCAGCTTTTCGGGAGGGGCAACTGAAGAAACCAACATAGGCAAGCAAAATTGAGCGACAAAGGTAATCCTGCGATTTATCTAAAACAAAGCCGTAAGTAGCCAAAAAATTTAATGGATTTCAACAAAACCGATATTAAACGCATTTTCATTTAACTAACAATTGTTAGTTTTGCTGCCGGATGATTACTTTGTGCATTTCAGTATACCACCACTAAATCTCCTATTTTTACAACTTCTTTTTAAACGGTCAAAAATTATAGATACGGGATGAAACACCTGCCGCTTGATCCTTTGATTTTTATCCAGAACAGAAAGCGTTTTACAGAAAAAATGGCGAAAGGATCAATCGCGATCTTCAACAGCAATGATGAAATGCCCGCCAATGGCGATGCCCTGTATCCTTTTCAGCAAAACTCCGACCTGTACTGGCTTACGGGCATCCAGCAGGAAGAAACCATGCTCGTATTGTTTCCCGGCAACCCCGATCCAAAATACAGGGAAGTGCTGGTGCTTCTTCGTCCCAATGAATTGAAAGAGAAGTGGGATGGAAAACGGCTGCGCGCAGAAGAAGGAAAGGCTATTTCCGGGATAGATACAGTGGTATGGCTCGACAGCCTCGGCGCGATGCTGCAATCATGGATACACCAGGCCGATACCATTTACCTCAACACCAACGAAAACGACCGGAAGTCGAGCCCGGTACCCACCCGCGACTACCGGTACATCCGCGAAATGAAAAGACGCTATCCCCTGCATCATTTTGAGCGCAGTGCCAGGATATTGAAAGAACTGCGCGGCGTTAAAACTGCTGCTGAAATAAAGGTGATGCAGGAAGCCATCAACATCACCCATAAGACATTCGAAAAGCTGCTCACCATCATCCGCCCGGGCATCATGGAATATGAAATAGAAGCAGAAATATTCCATTCGTTTTTATCGCAGCGCGCCTCCGGCGAAGCTTACGGCAGTATCGTCGCTTGCGGCGACAGGGCCAGGACGCTTCACTATGTGTCAAACAACCAGGAGTGCAGGGATGGCGAGCTGATACTAATGGATTTTGGTGCACGCTATGGCGGATATTGCGCCGATCTCACCCGTACGGTTCCGGTGAACGGAAAATTCACGAAGCGGCAGGCCGAGGTGTACAACGCCTGCCTGCACCTGCACAATTTTGCCAAATCGCTTCTAAAGCCGGGCATCAGTGTGAACGACTATACCGAGAAAGTGGGAGAAGAGGCCAGCAGCACTTTTGTTCGGATAGGACTGCTGAAAGAAAGCGACATAAAAAACGAAGACAAAGAAAACAGGGCGTACAGAAAGTACCTGTATCACGGCATTTCGCACCATTTGGGAATAGATGTGCACGATCTCGGCACAAGAACGGAACCGCTGCTGCCGGGAATGGTACTGACTGTTGAACCCGGAATTTATATCGAAGAAGAGCAGATGGGAATCAGAATCGAAAACAACGTGGTGATAACCGAAAACGGGAACAGGGATCTCATGGAAAAAATTCCCATCACCATCGAACAGATAGAAGCGCTGATGAAGAAATAAACGAGCATGATAAAACAAATTCCCAATCTTTTTACATTATTGAACCTTATTGCGGGCTGCATCGCCATCATCTTCATTCTTCAAACAGGAGAAATGCTGGTGACACAAACCGAAGAAGGGGCATGGGTACCACAGTTGCCCGAAAAAATCTGGTGGGGATCGTTCATGATCGGTATTGCCGCCATCGTCGATTTCCTGGACGGCTTCATTGCGCGTTTGTTCAGGGCAACATCGGCCATGGGTGGCCAACTGGATTCGCTGGCCGACGTGATCAGCTTCGGCGTGGCGCCCGGAATGATCCTCTATCAATTATTAAGGATCAGTGTTATCGGCGAAGAACATGGACTGCAGGTGTCGATGTGGGCGCTTTCACCCGCACTTCTTTTTCCTGCGGCAGCGGCCTGGCGTCTCGCCCGGTTCAACCTCGAAGCAAATGCATCCGGCGACTTCAAAGGCGTTCCCAGCCCGGCAGCCGGGTTAGTTGTAGCA
>CBIGXK010000364.1:0-3714 GCA_966193805.1 uncultured bacterium
TGGCGCTCGTCAAAACCATCCGCATAAAAATATCGCGAAGAATCGGGTGTGTGAATTTCATCCATGAGGTATATTGTATCACCAATCTTCCCAAATTCATATTTAGTATCCACGAGGATCAGCCCTCTTTCTTTTGCAAGTTGCCTTCCTCTTTCAAACAATTGCAGGGTATATTTCTCGAGCACTTCCCATTCTTTTACTGTGGCCAGTTTTTTATTGATGATCTCTTCTTTAGAAATATCTTCATCGTGTCCCTCTTCCGCTTTCGTAGAAGGAGTGATGACAGGGGAAGGGAAAAAATCGTTTTCTTTCATGCCTTCCGGCAGGGCAATACCGCACAATGTTCTGGCACCCGACGAATAAGTTCGCCACGCATGGCCCGTAAGGTTGCCACGTACCACCATTTCAATGCGGAACGGTTCGCATTTTATACCGACAGAAGCCGTAGGCGCAGGCGTATCCACGAGCCAGTTGGCGCAGATGTCTTTTGTTTTATTGAGCATGTAGGCCGCAATCTGGTTCAACACCTGGCCCTTGAAGGGAATTGGCCGCGGAAGGATGACATCGAATGCAGAAATACGGTCCGATGCAATCATTACCAGCCATTTGTCGCTTATCGTATATACATCACGCACCTTGCCTTTGTAAAACTTTGTTTGTCCCTTGAACCGTGCTTCTTTCATGGCCCGAATATACCAACTTTGGCAAATCTTAATTTCTCTACGTTGCGCACAATCGGTATTTTGCCGTCGTTCCAATACAAAAATTGCCGTTATGAGAAACTACTCCATCCGGTGTGCCGCCGTGTTGTTTGCAATGGTATTGAGTTTTTCCTCTTATTCGCAAAATATCGTTCTCTCCGGCACCGTGCGCGATAGTCTTACCAAACAAATTATTCCTTCCGTCTCGGTAGAGGTACAGGGAACTACCTCGGGAACGTTCTCTGATGACAAAGGAAATTTCACCCTAACTATCAACAGGTCCTTACCGCTTACGTTAGTGTTCACTTCAATCGGGTATGAACCGCGTGAAGTTACAGTGTCGGCTGGCGCCAATTCCATTGAGGTACAACTGGCGCAGGGAATATCGCTGGGCGCAGAAGTTGTGGTATCGGCGAGCAGGGTTCCCGAAAAAATACTGGAGTCTCCGGTATCCATCGAAAGGATCAGTGCAAAGAACATTGTCAACACGCCATCAACCGGCTACTACGATATGTTGTCGCGCATAAAAGGAGTGGACCTCGTTTATTCGAGCCTCACATTCGCAACGCCAAGCACACGCGGGTTCAACGGGAGCGGCAACGCCCGCCTCAACCAGTTGATGGATGGAATAGACAACCAGGCGCCCGGACTTAATTTTTCCGTCGGATCGATAATAGGCATAACCGAACTCGACGTGGAAAGCATGGAGCTGCTTCCTGGCGCCTCGTCTGCGTTGTACGGTTCCGGTGGAATGAATGGAACACTGCTTATCAACAGCAAGGATCCATTCAAATACCAGGGGCTCAGTTTCCAGGTAAAAACGGGCATTATGCACGTAGACAAAAAGCAACGCGACAAGCCAGGCGCATACCACGACTGGAGCCTGCGCTGGGGCAAGAAGGTGAACGAAAGGTTCGCGTTCAAAATCGGCGCCCAGTTTATACAGGCGAAAGATTGGATAGGCACCGACCGCACCAATTATGAAGCAGGTGACGTTGCGCTCAACGAATATGGAGATGTGAAGTCAGGCGACCGCAACAGCGATCCCAATTACGACGGCGTGAATGTTTACGGTGATGAAACAACGCTCGACATGGCGGACGTGTCGCAACCGGTGCTTGGCCTGGTGGCGGAAGCGATGAAGCAGGAATTTCAATCACAAGTTCCACCGCCGCTTTTTGACGCGGCTGCTGCTTATCTCGATTCTACCGTTGCTTCTTACAATAATTTTCGTGTATCCCGGACAGGTTATGACGAGAAAGATATCCTGAACAACAATACGGTGGACGTGAAATTATCGGGAGGCTTATATTATCATTTGCCCGGCAATATTGAAGCATCGTTGGTAGGCTTTTGGGGAACGGGTAATACAGTGTACACCGGCAGCGACCGCTATTCGCTCAAGGATCTTAAAATAGGGCAGTATAAACTGGAACTGAGGCATCCCAACTGGTTCGCGCGCGTTTATACCACACAGGAAAACGCAGGTAATTCATTTAACTCCACAATTTCTACCAGGATATTTAATGAAGAATGGAAACCGAGCACCGACTGGTATCCGCAGTATGCGCAGCAATTCCTGCTCAGCAAGGTTACTCCTTACGTGGCGGCGCTTGCCGGCGGAACAACTTTTAATCCCGTTTCTGACCATTCGGCACATCAAAGCGCCAGGAGTTTTGCCGACCAGGGAAGGCCCGCGCCGGGCTCCGAACAGTTCAATCAACTGTTCGATAAAGTGAGCTCGACGCCCATCTCGGAAAATGGTGGATTGTTCCTCGACAAATCCGATTTGTATGTAGCCGAGGGACAATATAATTTCAGTGAGATGGTTGGTTTTGCCGATCTCATTGCGGGCGCCAGCTTTCGGCAGTACGTACTGAATTCCCAGGGAACGCTCTTCGCCGACACGGCAGGCGTAATTAAAATAAATGAAGTGGGCGCGTATGCACAGTTGTCCAAAAGCTTCTTCGAGGATAAGCTGAAACTCACCGCATCTGGCAGGTACGATAAAAATGAAAATTTCGACGGCAGGTTCACGCCGCGGTTCACCGGCGTTTATAAAGTTGCCGAAGACCAAAATATTCGTGCATCGTATCAGACGGCGTACCGTTTCCCCACCACACAAAACCAATGGATCAACCTGGTAATTGGAGGCGGAACGGTGCTGATCGGCGGACTTCCCGAGCTCCGCGACTTTTATAACTTCAAAGGCAACACAGCCTACAGCATTAACAGTGTTGCTGCCGCCGGTGCGGCCCTTGCATCAGGAACGCCTCCCGAGCAGGCACTGGCCCTCCTTGAAGAAAGGCAGTTTGAAGAATACAAACCCGAAATACTGCGATCGTTGGAGCTTGGCTACAAGGGGCTCATTCAAAAAAGACTGCTCATCGATGCCTACGGTTATTTTGGAAGATATGAGAACTTTCTCGGCCGCACAGTCGTGCTGCAATCACTTACCGGCAGCCCGATGGGTGTGTTCAGCTCCAATTCGAGAAGATCGATTTCGGTGGCCGTGAACGGTACAAATAAGGTAAGCACCTACGGATTTGGTTTGGGAGTGGATTACCTGCTGCCGCGCAACTTTGCGTTTACCGGAAATGTTACGACCGACAGGATTGACAATGATGATCCTTCCTTTATTTCTTTTTTCAATACGCCGTCGTACAGGCTGGTGCTCGGTGTTTCCAACTCAGGTTTTGGTTATCAGAACCGGTTTGGATTTAATGTGAACATGCGCAACCAGGATGGATATTACGTGGAAAGTGATTTCAGACAGGGAAATATTGACGGGTTCACTACGATCGATGCAATGATCAGTTATAAGTTTCCATCCACCAGGTCGATGATTAAATTAGGTGGTACCAATATTTTGAATAAGTATTATAAAACTGCCTTCGGCAACCCGGAAATTGGGGGGATCTATTATGTGAGTTTTGGATACAACGTATTTTAAGTTTTAACTTATAACTTTTCATACGTTGAACCTGAAGTGCATTACATCTCCGTCCTGCAC
>CBIGXK010000365.1:0-3686 GCA_966193805.1 uncultured bacterium
GAAACGGTGTTTGCCTTCGTTTCTTAAAAAGAAAAATGCTATTGAGCGTTAGAGGCGTGTGTTTGCAGCAAGGTGCGTTTGCAATGACAAGGTGCCGGTTGCCGCAATTTAGAAATTAATTTACGAATTAACGAACGCTTTTCCTCCTTACGCGTCCTTATTGAAAGCTGATTTGGTTGCAGTATTTACCAAGACCGTACTTATTTCCTGCTCCTTTGCCAGCTCTCTATTTTCTCCGCCAACTGCCGGAAACGCATCGATAGGGCCGCCCACTCTTTTTTAGCGATGATGTTCTTATCAAACAAACTTCCTCCCATTCCCAATCCTTCGGCCCCGGCTTTCAAAAACTCAACGCAGTTGTCAACACTCACCCCACCCACAGCCATTAACCTCACCTGGTGCAGCGGCCCCTTCAGGTCTTTAATGTACTGCGGACCCACAGACGTAGCCGGAAATATTTTGATCATATCCGCACCGCACCGCCAGGCCCTGTACACTTCGGTGGCCGTCAGCGCACCGGGAAATATCGGAATCTCCTGCTGAACGCAGCTTTTGATCACGGCCTCATCAACAATAGGTGTTACAATAAAGCCGGCACCGGCGTCAAGGGCGCGCGATAATTCTTCTTCGTTGCAAATGGTGCCCGCACCAATATTTAATTCGCTCCCGTAATTTTCAATCGCATAACGGATCATCGCCGCCACATCAGGCGTGTTCATCGTTATCTCCAGCGTTGTTAAACCCGCCTCCATATACAACGGAAGTATCTGTGCAAAATCATCCATCGAAACGTTCCGTATAATACCCGCCACCGGAACCTTCGAAAATTTTTCCCACGAAAACAAACCGTTGTGCATGATGCGCTGTTTATTTAGGCAATAGATTTTTTAAAGATACTGATGTGTCCTTCCATCGCGCTCCTGTCCATTATTTCCGGTGCGATGAAAATCGCCTGTTCAGCCAGCCCCAGCGACTCCAGGGCGAGCTGGTAAAGATGATACACACTGCTGCCGCTGCATAAGCGAATGCGTATGCTGCTATCGCCGCACAACGTTCTTAACTCCGTGCCAATCAGCAAACCGCTCAGGTAAAATAAATTGTCGGCCCTGGTTACCCGCTCAAAAAGCTGATCAACCCGAACAGAAAAAAAGGTGTGCAGCAAATTGGACCTCGCCGACGCAAGAACGCCGCGGCGAAAGGCATCTTCTCCCATCCCTGTCAGCTCACCATGGTGCAATTCTTCCGCAATGGAATCTTTTAATATCGAGTGGCGCCTCAACACATCAAACAACTCTCCCGTCATGAATGTTGTAAAATCAACGATGCGGCCATTCTCCACCCTTACATGCTTGGAATGGGTACCCGGAAAAATGCAAACAGAAAGCGGACCCTCCATCAGCTCGCTATCCATGGCAGCCAAACCGATCATCTGTGTTTCTTCTCCCCTCATAATATCCTGCCCGCTGGTGGCGCCGGATATTATTTTAACAGGATTATGAAAATCGCGGGTTGCCGCAAAATCTTCAACAATGGCGCCGCTGCCATCAATGGCAAACGGCAAAGACGCGTAAGGCAGCGAGCGTATGCCGATGGAAGAAGAAGCCATGCCGGAAATAACTACAGGAACACCCTCAGGCAAGACGCCCGTTTTATTTGCTAACGCAGCAAGATGCTGCTGCAGTGATTGGAAATAAAAATTTTCCCTGCCGGATTGGTTACCGGCATCAACATGTTTCCATCTGTTGTACACAGCGGCAATGCCGTCGCCGGCAACGATTTCTCCCTTCACTTCGCAAGTAGCTGCGTTAACCAGCCTGAGGCGAAAGGAAGAAGTGCCCCAGTCGCAACTCAACAAAAGATCTTTCATCAAAATAAATTATTACCATTCAGTGATGCTGCCATCTTCGTTCCGCCAAACCGGGTTCTTCCAGTTGTGACCGACCTTCGCCATCTCCCTTACTTTTTCTTCATTGATCTGCACACCCAACCCGGGCAGCATAGGACGCTCAATATATCCATCTTTAATGGCAAACACTTCCGGGTTAGCTACATAATCGAGCAGGTCGGCGCCCTGGTTGTAGTGAATGCCCATGCTGGTTTCCTGGATAAACGCGTTGATGCAGTTAAAATCAATTTGCAGCGCCGCCGCAAACGAAATAGGGCCCAGCGGACAATGCGGCGCCAACGCAACATCGTAGGCCTCGGCCATTGCGGCGATCTTCTTCACTTCAGAAATTCCTCCCGCATGACTAAGATCGGGCTGAATAATATCTACAGCACCCTGTTCAAAAAAAGCTTTGAAATCCCAGCGGCTGAACAAGCGTTCGCCCGTAGCAATCGGCGTGGTGGTGTATTGGCTCAAGTGAGCAAAGGCTTCCCTGTTTTCAGACAGCACCGGCTCTTCGATAAACATCGGTTTGAGCACCTCCAGCTCTTTCATAAATGCTTTCGCCATTCCCTTGTGCACGCGGCCATGAAAATCGACTCCCAGTCCACATTCATACCCTATCGCTTCTCTAACCGACTGGATACAGGCAACGGCATCCTGTACTTTTTTAGGCGTATCTATCCATTCCATTTCGGCGCAGGCGTTCATCTTCACCGCCCGGAAACCTGCCTTGATCCTTTCTGCAGCTTGCGCGGCCACTACCGACGGTCTGTCGCCGCCCACCCAGCCATAAATTTTCATTTTATCGCGTACCGCGCCGCCGAGCAGGTCGTAAACGGGAACACCCAGTGCCTTTCCTTTAATGTCCCACAATGCCTGGTCGATGCCGGCAATGGCGCTCATCAGGATCGCGCCGC
This sequence comes from uncultured bacterium, assembly GCA_966193805.1. Taxonomy (GTDB): domain Bacteria; phylum Bacteroidota; class Bacteroidia; order Chitinophagales; family Chitinophagaceae; genus Flavitalea. The sequence continues at coordinate 2,806 of CBIGXK010000365.1, forward strand.
CGCGGTAAAAGCCGCCGCGGTACAGGTACTGCCAGGTATCTTCAATGTTTGCTGCATCTTTTCCAATTATTGCACCGGCCATTTCTTCGACAGCGGCCCTCACGGTATCCGCCTTTCCTTCCACTACCGGTTCTCCCCAGCCTTCAATACCATTATCGGTGGTTATTTTCAGGAACAGCCAGCGCGGGGGCACCTTAAACAATTCTATTTTGTCGATCTTCATTTCTGCAAGATATGACCGACAATATACACTATGCGCGCAAAAAAAACCTGCACGGCTGATGCCGGCAGGTTTTGTCCAACCACCCGGGGTTACTGTGCCGGGGTTTTCTTTCTCCTTTCCTTCATTTCACTGCGTTTCTCTTTTTGGTAGTTTCTGTAGGCTTCGACTTGATCTTTTGTCAGGATCGATCGCATTTCCTGTTGCTGCTCCTGGCGCATTTTTTTGACCAGTTCCCTCTTTTCTTCCCTGTCGCCGGGTTGCTTGCGGAGGTCCTGCATTTTTTCCGCGTACTTCAGGTTCAGCGCGTACACTTGTTCGTATTGGCTGTTGCTGAGGTTTACCGCGGCTTTCATCCTGTCGGTGTTCATTTTCGCTCTTTCTTCGGGTGAGTGTTTTGGTGGCTGGCTAAATCCGGCAACAGCCACGAGAAGCCCTATCGCCATGCCCAGTATGCGGGCGGCGCTTACAAAATGTTTCATCATAAATGTATTTACAGGTAAGACGGCTGATGAGTGGAAGGGTTTAATGACTATGGTGTGATTTGATGTTATTGGGATAGAAAAGTTTTAAAGGTTGATAATCTTGACGTTTGCCCTTTGCCTGTCCACCCCCGGCGCTTCGCGCCACCCCCGCCAGCGGGGGATACGTTTTGCGATCC
>CBIGXK010000366.1:0-3672 GCA_966193805.1 uncultured bacterium
TAATTTCCATGGCCGGCGAATCTATCATTTATTTTAATAACGGCTGTGTGGCATAATATTTTTGTTCGGTGATGCAAATCACGGTTATGGACAGCAAACAAGAAAATAAAGAAAGAAGAGAAGATTATCCTTCGAACAGGGATCAACAGGGAAACGACAAGGCTCCCGGTGAAGGAATCGGTAAAGCTGAAAAAGTTACCAACGACGACCTGAAGGGTAAAAAGGTGGACAGGAACACCACGAGTGATAAAGATGAACCGCTTGAACGCGACTCATAACCTGGTTTAAGCGCAACGGCTTCAATAATGAAAGATGTCATCAAAGCCCTCATTCAGCGCTTCGTGTGTGCTTGAAGCAAAGGTATTACAGTCATGGACAAACGAAAAATCGCGGATGAGTTGCGTCGTTTCCTGAATATCGTCCGCAAAAATCCTGTCCTCCCTGGCAAACGACACTTTTCTCCTCACCAGCTCGTGTGCGAACTCCAAAATGCTGCTGCTCTTCAGCGGTCTCCTGAACTCGATTGCCTGACAGGCGGTAAGCAGTTCTATGCCGAGAATGTATTCGAGGTTATCCAGCACGCGATTTACCTTTCTTGCGCTGATGCTGCCCATGCTTACATGATCTTCCTGGCCCAGCGAGGTGGGAATGCTGTCGGCGCTTGCCGGAAAGCACAGCGTTTTATTTTCGGTGACGAGCGCCGCCGTAGTGTATTGCGGTATCATGAACCCGCTGTTCAATCCAACGTCACTCATCAGGAGCAGCGGCAATCCCCACTTTCCTTCGAGCAGCAGGTAGCATCTTCTGTCGGAAATATTGCCTGTCTCGGCTGCTGCAAAGCAGGCATAGTCGAGCGGAAGGGCGAGCGGCTGGCCGTGAAAATTTCCGCCGCTTATTGTATCTGTCGATGAAAAAATGATGGGATTATCGGTTACCGCATTCAATTCAATTTCCACGAGGTCCTTCAGGTGAAGCCATGCGTTCCGCGAGGCGCCGTGTACCTGTGGCATGCAACGAAGCGAATAAGGGTCCTGCACCCTGCCGCAATCCACATGACTCTTCATGATCGCTGAATCTTTCAGTAATTTTTTAAGACGCTGTGCTACCAGCCGGCTTCCCTGGTAGGGCCGCAGCAAGTGAAGCCGCGCATCGAAAGGCGCCTGCGTGCCGGTGAGCGCCTCGAGCGTCATCGCACCGATGATGTCGGCGGCTTCAAGGCAATTATGTAACCGCTGTACCGCCTTCACCGCGTAAGCAAGAATGAACTGCGTGCCGTTGATCAGCGCCAGGCCCTCCTTCGGGCCAAGCGCAACAGGCGCAAGGTTTTCCGTTTGCAGCATCTCCGCGCTGCTCATCCTTTTATCCTTATAGTACACTTCACCGAGCCCTACCAGTGGCAGAAAAAGATGCGCAAGCGGGGCGAGATCTCCTGAAGCCCCAACGGATCCTTTTTGCGGCACCACAGGGATGATGTCGTTTTCAATGTGCCAAAGGATGCGTTCGAGCGTGGATAGCTGAACGCCCGAATAGCCCTGCGCCAGCGCGTGCACCTTGGTGATGAGCATCAGCTTTGCAATGTCCATTGGAACCGGCGCGCCAACTCCCACACTGTGGCTTTGCAGGATCTTGTATTGCAGTGTACGCGTATCTCCTTCAGAAATGCTGCTGTTGGCCAGCACGCCAAAACCAGTATTTACGCCGTAAACGGTTCGCTGGCTATGTACGATGTCGTGCACGCGTTGCTGGCTCGCTTTGATTTTATCGCGCGCCCCGGTCGAAAGGGTTCCTTTTATTTTATTCTCTGCAAGCGCTATCGCCATGCCGGAAGTGAGATGGCCGGCGCCATAGTTGAAAATTGTGTTCATCGGTAAGTAGTCAGCGCCAAATTTAAAGGGAATTATTTTGAACTTTACGGGCCTGGCCGCTTTAACGTGTGAAAAAACAAACGTTATATTTGGCGAATATTAACTGCAATCTATGGAGCTTAAGACAGGCACGTCTCTCTCGGTAATGATGTTTCTTGAATATTTCGTGTGGGGCGCATGGTATGTCACCATGGGCACGTATATGACCACTCACCTGCAATCGTCGGGCATCCAGATCGGCGCTGCCTACAGCGCTCTCGCCATTGCCACGATGATCTCTCCCTTTTTCGTGGGTATGATTGCCGACAGGTATTTTGCCGCGCAGAAGATGATGGGTGTTTTGCACCTGGTGGGCGCCGCGTTGCTGTATTTGGCAACGACCATAGAGAACAATGCTGTTTTTTATTGGGTGATATTATTGTATTCGCTTTTATACATGCCCACCATCGCATTGTCGAATACCGTTGCCTTTAACCAGATGAAGGATCCCGGCAAGCAGTTTCCGATGATCAGGGTGTTTGGAACGCTGGGCTGGATAATAGCCGGTTTGCTGATTGGTGAGTGGGGCATTGAAAAAACACAATACACGTTTGTGATGGCGGCCGCAGCTTCTGCCGTATTTGGTATTTTCAGCTTTTTTCTTCCCAATACACCGCCTGCGGCAAAGGCTGCTTCGCAGGCAAGTGTCGGCAAGGCGATAGGTACTGAGGCAATCGTTTTGTTCCGGAATAAGTCGTACCTCGTCTTCTTTATCGCCGCCATTCTCATTTGTATTCCGTTGTCTTTCTACTATGGGTTCGCGAATGTGTTTCTTGTTGAAATAGGCATGCAGGATGCTGCAGGTAAAATGATCCTCGGACAGGTTTCTGAAGGTGTTTTCATTCTTGCGATTCCTTTCCTGTTTTACCGGATCGGGGTGAAGAACATGCTGATACTCGGCATGGCCGCGTGGGTGCTGCGGTATCTTGCCTTCGGCCATGGCGATGTGGGTCCGAATGAGTGGATGCTGTATGCCGGTATTGTACTGCACGGCATTTGTTATGATTTCTTCTTTGTAACCGGTTATATGTACACGGAGAAGAAGGCAGGTGAGAAGATCAAAAACTCTGCACAGGGCTTGTTTACGTTTGCCACTTACGGATTGGGTATGTTTATAGGCACCTGGATTTCCGGTTATGTGGTAGATAGCTATAAATCTGCCGGCCAGCACGACTGGCTCGGCATTTGGCTGGTGCCGGCGTACATTGCTGCTGTGGTGTTGGTGTTGTTTATTTTATTTTTTAGGGAGAAGAGAGAAGCGCGAAGGGAAGTGTGAACATGAGAGTATCCCCCGCAGGCGGGGGTGTTGCCAAATCGACGGCGGTGGACAATATAAAAAAAATAATAAAAAAAATTCGGCTCCCAGATTTTATTTCCCCAGCTTCATATCAGCAATAATCCCCCTGATCCTGTCATCCAGTTGCTTCTCCACAACCTCAAAATCACCCGCCTTTGCCAGCGAATCGTTCACGCTGAAATAGAACTTGATCTTCGGCTCCGTACCCGACGGCCTCGCAGAGATCTTCGACCCGTCGGCAAGAATAAATTGCAGCACGTTTGATTTCGGCAGCCGGATATCCCACTCCTCCCCTGTTTGCAGATTCCTGCCCCTGCGCTGCTCATAATCGAGCAATTGCACTACGGGCGAACCGTTGATCCTCTTCGGGGGGGCGTTCCTGTAGCTCTCCATCATTTCCGCAATCTCCTTCTGCCCGTTCATTCCTTTTTTAGTAATAGAAATGAGGTTCTCCTTATAAAATCCGTATTG